>JAUWJN010000009.1 GCA_030607655.1 bacterium | reverse complement strand
CCCAGAGGTACTGGAGCGAATCACCGAGCCGTTCTTCACCACCAAGGGAGCAGAGGGTGGGGGGGTAGGGCTGAGCGTCTCCCGCAAAGTAATTGACCGCCATGGCGGCACCATAGCCTTTGCCAGCCAGCCCGGCCAGGGCACCACAGTCAAGATAAGTCTTCCCATTGACCACAAGCGCACCTCGGCCTCATCTGCGGCGAGTACTGTTCCTGACATTCTGGTCGTAGAAGATGATGAGGAGCAATTGGCTCTGACTGCGGCTCTCCTCACGGGCTCCGGATTTCAGGTAGATGCTGTCAACAGCGGGCCTGCTGGCCTCAGCCACTTTGAGGACTACCTTATGAACTACAATCAGGCGCCGGGGGTGGTAGTTACCGACTTGCGGATGCCGGACCTTATGGGAACTGACCTGGCTCGCCGGGTCAAAGAAATGGCTCCTGAAACTCGCGTGATCTTGCTCAGCGGATATGTCAGCGACGAGGTTGACTTAGACGTCTTTCCCCACCTGGACGCAGTGATAAGAAAGCCTTTCACTCTCGCGGACTTACTTGATGAAGTGAAGGCGGCCACTTCCGCAGGTTCCCCGACCGATGCCTAACCGCCCGCCACAGAGGGTCTGGTTATCTGCTGATTAGCTTCACTAACCATCTGTGCCATTGCCTCGGCATTGCCTGTCAGGCACCACAGTCGGGCCTGATCCCGGAACTCGCGCGGCGACATTCCGGCGCATTGAGCAATAAGGGCATTGTCATCCGGCACTCCCGTCAAGATATCGTTGGCCTCCAGTTGGGCAGCAAACTTAGCGGTCAGGGCAGTGAACTCGGGGAAGGTCAGCCCATTAACCTTGTATGGCAGCGGCTCCCAGTAGGCTGGCGGGAACAGCAACTTTATCTTGTAGTCCAGACCCGTTGACAGGATCTCTTCCCTATCCACCTCGAATCCGAATTTTTCCGGCTCCTGCATCCAGGGGGTGCCCGGCAACAGCCCCGGGAACTGGACGGGCACCGAATCCGGCTGAACTGCCAGCACGAATTCCAGGCTCTCCTGAATAGTTTGCTCAGTATCAAAAGGCAGCGGCACAATCATACTAGTGACAGTGAAGATACCAGCCCGCTTAGCCGCCGCCACTGTTTTTTTCACTTCTGCCAGGGCAAATTTTCTGCCCACCGCTTTATCCAGTATCCGCTGGCAACCAGATTCAATGCCAAAGAATATGGCGTACAGGCCCGAACGGGCCATAATCTCAAAGTGGTCGGGATCGGCGCTGGCAAAATGTCCAAAACAGGTGTACTGCACATCCAGGTCCCGGCGCAGAATCTCCTCAGCAATCTGTCTCATCAGGTTACCGGGGGTAGAAGACCCCGAGAAGCGAAAGACCCGAATGCCGTACTTCTGCCTCACTTGCGCCATCTGATCTACCAGTCGGCTAGGCGACGCGGTCCGCAGCCGGTGCCCACTTTCAACCGGGTGAGTGCAAAAGCCGCAAGCATACGGACAGCCCCGGCTGTCGTCCAAGACAATAATCTTGATTTTCTCGTCCCCAGTCATAGCCGGATAAATCTCTTCATCGTAGACTGGGGTGGGTAAGTCGTTCAAATCCAAGCCCGCGGCGCGCGGTACTTGTTCAATCCGTCCGTTCTGCTGGTAGATAATGCCCGGGATACTGCCCAACTCTCGCTTCCCCGTGGCATGTTCAGCCAGGTCGAGAATAATCTGTTCTCCTTCGCCGTAGGCCAGTGCTTCAAAGACTTCGGTACGCCAATAGACAACCTCGCGAAACCACGAAGCTTGTGGGCCGCCGGCGTAAATATGCAGCCCGGGGAATTCGGCCCGCAGCCGCTCAGCTAACGCTACCGCGCCCGTGAACCCGTCGCCATTCCATACCTTGAAGCCGACGAAGTCAGGACGCAGATGCCGCACTTCAGCAACCAGTTCAGTGCCAATACTCTGTAATTGTTCTTGCTGGTAGGCCTCGAGCAGAGCAGAGGACTGCTGCAATTCAGCCAGGGCCTCGGCAGTAGGCGGCTGAGAAGTACTCAGAAGCGGCCCCACCAGGGACCGAACCTGTTCGGCGAGCTGCGGCGGGAATAGCCGGCGCATGGTGGAGACGGTGCCATAGTCAATAATCTTGACTTCATGGCCCGCTTGAAGCAGAGCTCCGGCCAGATTTGCCAAACCATTATCGGGGGTAAGGCTACTGGGAGTGTAGGGATAGCCGGCATAGCTTACCAGCAATCCTCGCGCCATACTCGTATGGTCCCCCCTATCATATTGCGATGCTACCACACATTATCAGAGACTGTTGCAAAACCCGTAGGAGCGACATTCTTGTCGCGATAGGTGTCTATCTTTGTCCCGCCGAACCTACACAGGTTATTCTCGCCAGCGGCCCTCAGTTGCCTTTGGCAACAGTCTCTATCAAAGGCGGCCCGATATGCGGGGGAGCAAAGTGGTTTATCCGGGAGTCAGGCCTCTTCGTCGGCGGCAGTACTTTCCAGGATATTGCGGATAACTAGCACAAAGTCCTCCAAGTCGCTAATCGGTTTGCCATAAAACCAGGTACAACCCGTGGCGAAGCTGTGCTTCATATCGTCCTCTTCTTTGAGGGCCGTCAGCATCAACACGGGGATGGTAGCGGTCTGCGGGCTACTCTGCAGGGACTCGAGGGTGGACCAACCGTCCAAGCGAGGCATCATAACATCCAGGATAATCAGGTCGGGAATCTCCTCCGCCACCTTTTCAAGGGCCTCAACGCCGTCATAGGCTTTACTAACTCGGTAGCCTTTCTTCGCCAGGAAGATCGCAGCAGCATTTACAAAGCCCGCCTGGTCATCTACAAACAGGATATGCTGCTTCATAACAGCTTCTTCTCCCTTCGGAGTTAATCACTAGTACCTCTCAAGGTATTGCCTTACGCCAACAGCTACTCTGCTATCATTATACTACCTAAGACTTGGCTGGTCAACGTCCCCTGGCTTTAGCGACAGCGGTGAATACGTACATATCCACAATGTGCAACCCAACTGGTCCACATCAGAGTCAGCATTACCCCGGGCGATCAACACTGGCACCGGCGTCTGATTTATCGCCTCCGCCAGCCCCGCCGGGTCGTAGCCAGCCACCGGACTAAACTTGGGACCGTGATATAACACGTCCCCACAGTGGACAATTATGTCGGCCCCGCCCAGGACGATTTCGTTAGCCTGCTGCCAGCCCTCCAGATTGCCGTGGGTGTCGGCAATCAACCCGATTTTCACAGCCATCGTCCTCCTTTTGCAAAGCTGCCCGGCACTCAAGTCCGGCTATCTCTGCTTAGCAAATACATATACCCGGGGATGGTCAAACAGCCGGAAAGTTGGTTCTGAGCCCGCGTCACTAAACCCCATCCCTAACAGGGCCGGCCCAGTGCTGAATTCGGCCACAAGCTGCCAATCAAGCTGCCCATTAAACAGTTCATTATAAAACCTGGTTATCACTGGAAATTGCTCGCCGAGATCGCGGATTCTTTCCCGGCGCAGGTCAGTGAGAACTAGATAGTCAGCCCAGCGGAGATGATTTTGCAAGTATTGGTCTTTTTCTTCCCGCTTATCCGCTGGTAGGGGCTGACCGTAGTAGTCATGCTCGATGATATACGGGGCATAGATGCGAACTGCCGCCTGCGGCAGCGATTTCCACAGGGTCAGGCCGATTACGCCCCAGGCGTCATCCTCCTCGACCAGGATGCGACTGTCTGACGCAGTGTGCCCGCGGATGTAATCAACTGCGGCCAGACGGTTATCTCGGTGCGCATAAATATTAAGATAGGCCAGACACCAGGCCGCTGACGCCAACAGTACACCGAGGAGCATAGCGTAGCCCAGCCCGCGCAGGTAACGCGGCTTGGCGCCTAACAAGGTGGCCAGCATCCCGGCGGCAAGCAAACACATCAGGGGTATCTGCGGCAATATGTAACGGGTCATCTTCATCCAGACATTCCCCATAGCGGCCAGTAGCAACAGCAGTGCCACTACCAGCGGCCAGCCCGGGCCCGCCTGCCCTCTTATCAGCCGCCAAGTCCAGTACACCACGGCCAGCAGCGCGGCAATCATCAGGGGCTGGCCCACAGCATAGGGATAGATGTGGGAGAGCTGGTACAGATAGGGTTTAGTGCCGACGAATTGAAAATTCCAGGCGAAGGGCAACTCACGGTACGCACCGGTGGCGTTGAGAATGTTCCACGTAATCTTCCAGCTATCCGTAGGCAGCCAGTAATGGGCCGGGCTGAGGACAGCGTAGGGATTTAGCAAGATGAATACACCCATGGCCGTCGCCAGGCAGCCGATGATAGTGCCTTTGCCCCTCCAGGCGGCAGCAGCAATCTGCTGGCCGTGCCGACTCAACGTGACTAGAATCGCGGCCAGGCCCAGGCCCACCAGTAAGCCTGCTACATTTCTGGTCGTTTGGTCAGCAGCAGCCAAAGTCGCGCTAATCTGCTGCTCCCAGAAAATGGGGGCGTGTTCGCTAGCAATCGGGTGGGTGGGGGTTGGGCCCAGGAGCTGCCGCTCGGCCAGGGCCTGTGCCTGGCCCCGGAACTGTCCCCATACCAGCATAGGCAAAAAGCCTATTACTATCAAGCCTGCTGCCGCCAGGCGAGTTCTTGCCACACTGGTCTGATCCCGGCTGGCCACAGTACTGGATCTTAACCCCACCAGCCAGATTATCACGGGCAGGGCCAACAAGGGAAGCACCGAGGTCTTGGCGGACAACGCCACGCCCAGTCCCACCCCACACCATATATAGCTTTTCAAGGAAGGTTGCTGGCTGAGTCGCAGGCACAACACCACAAATATCAAGAGCAGCAAAGTGGCTAGCGGATCAACGGTGAAGAAATGCGCTTCCCGCACCGGTAACAGGGCGGTGGCGTAGAAAGCAGCGGCAATTAGTCCGCCGCGCTTCCCGAAGGCACGGCGGCCAAGCGAGTAGACCACCAAGATAGCCGCACTATCGGCCAGTGCTGAGATAGTCCGGCCCACAACCAATGACAGCGCACTGACATCAACACTTAGCCCGAGAAGTTTACTGATGCCTATCATTGGCGCTAAGGCCAACAGGAGAACATAGAAGGGCAAGGCCCCGTACAAGCTCCCCCGCGGACGCAGGCTACCGGTTTCCAGGAACTGTCTACCCATCTGCACGGCTGTGCCTAGCGTACTATTCTCATCACAGTGCAGAGGGACGGGATAGCCCCAGTACAATCCATAGAAGCGCAGCCCTATTCCCACGGCCAAAATAAGGGCCAGAAGCAGGCGTTCGCGCCGGTGGCCTGCACGGTTGCTATTAGTACCCGCCTTAGTTTGTGGAGTTAGGCTTCCGAACATAGTAGACCTGTCAGCAACCGTATGATACCCTACATTCTAAGGAGCGGGCAAGGAAAAAGCTGCCGATATGGAGAAATGTTATTCTACCACTGCAGCGGAGAATAACGGAAAATGCCCCTTTACGAATATAAAGGTACAACGCCGGCGGGCGAACCGGAATTGGGGACGATACAGGCTTCTTCGCGCATGCTGGCCATGGTCGAACTACGCCAGAAGGGGCTAACCATTCAGAGGTTAGCTGAGGCACCTGTGGGGCCACCTCCAGAAGGGCAATCTGAGCATGAGAAGGTTCAATCTTCACCGTGGTATCCGCTGCGCCCGGTGCCAGCCGGAGCACTCGCCAACTTCTACGCTCAGCTCCATCAACTGCTGCGCGCCGGGGTCACTATTCAGGATTCGGCTGATGCCCTCCAGGGTCGCGTCCACCCCCGACTGCGTGAAGTTCTGCACGAGTTGGTGCCCGCTCTAGGCGCGGGCGAAGGCCTGGCGGAGAATGTGGCCAAATATCCCCAGATATTTCCGGCGCACGTGCAGGCGATGCTGACAGTCGGCGAGACGGCCGGCAATTTGGATGAAGTATCTTCGGCGCTGGCCCAGCAATATGATGATGAGCAGCGCCTGGCTCAAATGCTGCTGCTGCCGAAAATATATTACGGAATTGTGCTGCTTTTCTGCATCCTGATTCCGACTCTTCCCTGGATAATCTCGCGGGGAGCTAGCTGGTACGTCCACCAACTGTTGACGGTACTGGGGCCGGTAATCCTGGGCGTTATAGCCTTGATTCTACTGGGCAAAGTAGTCGCGGCCCAACCAGCAGTTAAGTCGCTGGTTGACGACATTATCTACCGCCTGCCCTGGTTAGCTCCCCTGGGGATGCGGTCGGCTCATACCCGGGTGCTATCCGGCCTGCACATTCTGATGCGGGCCGGTGTGGACTTGCCTGCCGCTCTGGAGCTGGTCGCTCCCGCTGGTGGACTGCGGCCTATGCAGGCGGAGTTGCAAGTGGCGGCCAAACAGATTGCCGAGCGGGTACCTGTCTCCGTGGCCCTGGAGCAATGCGGTGCTCTATCCACCCAGGCGAAAGCCGCACTGAGTACCGCCCAGCAGTCGGGGTTGTATGAAGATGCGCTGAAAAGATTGGCCGACAGCGCTGCCGAAGAACGCCAGGCAAACATCAAAAACATCGCTACCATGGGGACGATAGGTTCACTACTCATAGCCGGTGTAATAGCTGCCATTGCGGTAGGAATCGGCTGGTTGACGTACTTTAACGCTTTATTTGAGGCCGGCGAGAAGTTGATGCCCTAATGAGAGAAACCACACTGGTGTACCTGTTAATACTACTGCTGCTCAGTGTTACCCCCGCGACTGCCGGGGCGTTGCTGCACGGTGATTTTGAAGACGAAGGCAAATCCTGGACGATAGTAGGAGATCCCCAGGCCGTCCAGTTCACCACCGAGCGCCCCGCCCAGGGCCGCATATCTCTGCGGCTGCAAGCCACAGAGTCAACTGCCGGCTGGGCCGTCTCGGCCCCGCTGCAAGATTTGCCCGCCGGGCCTCTGCAACTCTCAATGCAGGCTTGCCATATCTCCGGTGCCGCTGAATTAGCCGTCGCGTTTGTGTACGAGCCTCCTGCGCAGCCGCAGGCTATCAACCCCTTGTGGCATATCCGGCTGCCTGCGGATGGCAAATGGCATCGTCTGCAGATCGGGCTAGTAGTGCCGCGAACCCAAGATTCGCCACTGCATCTGGCGGTGGGCCTGATTGGAGGTCAGGGGCTTTGGGAGGTTGATGACCTAGAGATAGCGGAATACTTGCCGCCGAGCCAAACGTCTCCCGGTCCCAGTGCCGATATTCCTGCTGCCACTGCTCCCATGGCCTTGCCCCCAGGCTGGGAGCCAGAGGATGACCTTGACGCCATTCGCCGCCGAGTCGGCAGCGATGAAGAGCTGTTAGTAAATGTTAGCGGTCTGCGCATCAGCATCATCGCTGACGCCATAGTGGAGCGGGGAATTAGGCAGGGGCTACTGACGTATGTGGTCAATCGCGGCGATGTCCCCAAGCAACTAACCGTGTCAATCCACGGGCCGCCAGGCACGTTTATGCCTGATTACACCGTGCCGATAGCGCCTCGGGGAACTACGCGTTTCTTTCCACTAGTCCAGATGCTACGCACTGGTGACTGGTGGGTGAAGATAACCTTCTCGTCGGGTGGCCAGAGCGCTTCAATGCCGATCCGAGTGCAATGTCGGCCGACCTATCCGGCTTTCGGCCTGACTATGAAGGACCCCTGGCAGCTTCTGCCGGAGCCAGTTAGCCAGTCATTGCGCCGCCTGCCGGTACAGTTCTATCATATCCCGGTAGCCAGCGGGGAGGACGGCTCGTTGGCGACAATTGCCGAGGTTATCTCGCAGCTAGATGCGGAGGTTGGCCTCCAGCTTCCTCAGTCTGATGCTAATGCTTCCGGCGGGGAATTGGTCGCCCAGGTTCAACAATCTGCCGCGCAGATTAGCGAGGCTTTACCCGGCGCTGACTTAATTTCTCCGCCCTTCTCGCTGACAGCTACTCCCACAGGCCTAGCGGCTTCGCCCCAGCTTGCCGACGCACTAACCGCGGGACTGGCCCCCCTGGTAGACTCACTGGCCGTGCGCCTGCCTCCCCTGCCTGGGGGGGCGATTTTGGCGGAGCACGTTGACGGTAGACCACGGCCGGAGTTGAATGCGTATTGGGCTGATATTGACCGCCAGTTTGACTTTGCTTCCCTGCCCACATACCTTGACGACACTGGCGCTTACCTGCCGCTGATCCTCACCGAGTTAGGGAAGCCAGCAACCGGTGACGCCCGCCTCGACGCACTACTGACTTCCCGCCTCATCATCAAGGCTTTCGCTCAGCGGGCTACGGCCGCCACCATCCTCGCCCGCCCTGATGATTACACCACCTCCAGCAATCCGACCGCGGAGCCTTCGGTCCCGCCCCTGTACCTAGCCGTGGCCGAACTGAGCCGCGAGCTATGCGGCGCGGTCCCCCTGGCTTGCCTAGCTGATACTCCAGGCTTTTCTAGCCGGCAAGACTGTCCGGTGGTCTATCGAGTATTTCGGCGCGAGGATGAGGGAATAGTCTTTATGTGGAATAATACTTCCGCACCACTTGACGTGGCCGTGCTACTCCATTGTATGCCCCGCCAGCTTCACCTGGTGCGCCTGTCATACTGGGGTGACTTCGTTACCCGCCAGTTCCAGGGACTTTTCGCCTTTAGTGAGGAGGCCGAGCGGAATAAGCAGTCAGCAGTATATGTCCGCATCAGCCCGCTGCAGATTGTGGGCCTCACCTTCAATCTGCGGGGCATTCACTCCGGCTGGCTGCGCAAGATAGCGCCCCGCCCCCCAGTGCCGGAGCGCCGCCGTCCCACGCCTCAGGAACACTTTCCCTGGGGGCTGGACCGGCCGTAATTTGTAGGGGCTGATCCCCGGCAGTTATCCAACATCCACCCCGGCTTTGACTTCCACCTCGGCGCCAGTGGCCGCACTTTCCGTAATGGCGTCAATGATCCTCATCGCCGCCAGCCCATCTTCGAGCGTTGCCACAGGTGGCACCTTCCCCAGAACACTGCGGGCGAAATGACTCAGTTCCCCCCAGTAGCCGCGGGTATAATGCCCTCCTGCCGACCAGCCGGACATAGCTCCGGGAACGGAATAGCTCCGGCCCCAGGCAAACAGCTCCTGGTCCTGGCCCGATACGAACTGAGCCTCCGGCGATGTTATGCGCGCGCTGTTTGACTGATCTATAACAATGCCGCATTCCTGGCCGGACAGGTAGACTTGCTCGAAGATATTCTGCCAGGTATGCCCGGAGTTTACGTTTAGCTGTCCGAGGCCACCAGATTGGAACCGGAAGTTAGCGCAAATTGCTTTACGAGTCGGCCCGGGTTCGCAAACATAAGCCTGGAGCGCCTTGACCTCGCCGGCGAAAAACCGGGCCAGGTCAATGATATGTATGGCATTGAAAATAAGCACATTTCTGACGCTCTCATGATGCCCACACCCGTGAATTGCCGTAAGTGAAGTGAACTGACCGAATTCCGGTGAATTCATAAACCCTCTGACTATCCGGTTGGCCGGCGCGAACCGCTTCATAAACCCGACCATGCCCCACGTCCCCGCCTCCTTGCTGGCCTCGACCAGTTCAGCGGCTCCCTGAGTATCTTCGGCGGGCGGCTTCTCCACAAATATGGGAATACCCCGTGTGAGTACTTGCAAGCTGACTTCGTGATTCATAGCGGGCGACCCACAAATGCAGACGCCATCCGGCTTCACTCCATCCAGCATAGCTTCAACATCCGTGAATACGCCCGCTGCGCCGTAGTCAGCGGCCCGTTGCCTGGCCTTCTCCCCATCCAGGTCACAAACAGCAACCAACTCGAACTCGGGAATCAAGGGGATATTAGGGTATAGCGACTGCGAAGAATGCCCTCCCGCTCCCACAAAGGCGATGCGGGCAAGGTCGCGACCGCTTTTCGTATTTGTAGCCATGGTATCTTCCTCCTAGCTTATTGGCTGTACTATCACTCACCCGGTCAACAGATTGCTTAGATATTGGAAGGCGTCGGCAACGTACTGAGGTGCATTCTGGGGGTCCTCAAGTTCCATCTCTAAGGCCAGCGGGCCATCATAGCCGACCTCGTTAAGCACCCCTACCAGCCGCGCCAGGTCTATCTCACCGGTGCCAATCGGCACCGACTGCGCTCCCCGGTGGTCCTTAAGGTGGACATTGTACACCCGGTCCGGGTGCTGGCGGATGAGTGCCTCCCAGTCAACTCCCGCGGTGTGAAAGTGTCCAGTGTCTACCGTGATTCCGAATTCGACCGGGTCAAGTGCCGCCAGAATTTCGTGGTAGTCTTCGGGGTACAGAATCTGCGAATTCACGTGTGGTTCCAGACAGACTTGCACCGGCACGTCCGCCAGGGAATCTTGCAGTATCCTGAGCCCCTCAAGTGTCTTAGCGAGTCCTCCGGCTATGCGCGGCCCAGCAGTCTGGACAATGCGTGGGCATCCCAATTCTGCGGCCACCCGCCCCGAGAGCGTTACACACTCAACGCCAACCCGCACCGCCTCACCCGACTGGGTAGGAATAGGAGGTGTCCAGACCTCGGTAAGCGACTCAAAGCCAACCTGGGCCATACGCTGCTTGATTTGCTGGACATCTAGCCACTGGATAAGACCCGGTTGCCATGTGAACGGCCCGCCTAGTCCCCAGTGGCGGTAGCCGGCTGCCGGGGCGTACCTAAAGGTCTCTTCGATTTCATCCCGCCCCCGGCCCCGGAGGCAGCAGGTAGTACAAGAAAGATACATACTATGTGCTCCTTTGCCATTAGTGAAGTTGCTTAAAGCCCCAGAGAAGCCAAGTAGTCGCGGTTGTGGCGGATCGCTTGGCTGGGGTCATCCCAAGCTGCGGCTGACTCTTCCTCGGCGATGATCCAACCTTCCCAGTCGGTTTCCCGGAGGAAAGCGACTAGCCGGGGAAAGTCGAGCTGGCCCTCACCTAGCGGCGCCCACTGGCCATGAGCATCAACATCCTTGAAATGCACATGGGCAATGCGCGACCGGGGTCTCTGGAAGCACGCGAAGACATCCTGCCCTCCACGGGCGATGTGACCAGTGTCAGGATTGAACTGCAAGCCGGCATCCTCGGTAGCGGCGAGCAGACGAGCGTACTCCTCACCGGATTCCACCAGGGACCCGTGGTGGGAATGAGGGTGCACTACCACCCGAAGCCCCTGTTCCTGCGCTTGCCTGGCTACCCACTTGTAAAAGCAAATGGCACAATCGAGGTCAGTCTCATAGTTCTTCCGATTAGGGCTCGCCGGCCCGCCCAATGCCAGCAGGGGCTCAGGAAAGCACCGGGCGAAGGCCATAGCTTTTTGGGCGCCCCTTCGGTCGCTTTGTTCTTCTCTCGGCTCGCTGAAGCCCGTCCGAGCGTACGCGAAGGCCGCTAGCTGTAATCCCCGATCATTCAGGGCTTCGGCAAAATCGCCAGGGCGGTCCTCGTAATCGCCAATCACGTTGTTGCTAATCTCGATGCCCTGGTAGCCGGCCGCGGCTATAGCATCCAGAATATCGTCCACACTTCCCGCCCAGCAATCACCCAACATCTCCCACGTATACGTTTGACAGCCCACTCGGATGCTCATAATCTACTTCTGCCCGGATCGGTCAGATGCCCCGCACTTGCCTAGCAAAGACTGATTACAGCGCGGCGGCCTGGGCAATAATCCTGGTTATTCTGTCGGTGGCGTGACCGTCTGGCGGCCCCAGATGGTGCCGGAGAAATTCCCCGCGCGCCTCCGCCAGGCGCGCGCGAGTGGCCTCGCTGGTGAGTAGCTCCTTGATAGCTGGCTGTATATCCGCGTAGCGATATACTCCCGCCGCGCCGCCATCCTCAGCCAGTGTGAACCGATCACGCCGACCGGAAAGGTTAACGGTAATCGCCGGTGTCTCCCGCAGATTGGCCTCATAGGCGACGGTGGAATCTCGTGTCACCAGCACGTCAGCGGCCGCAATCAGCTCGGATAGATTGTACTGTCCATGTCGTACAATCCTGACGGTGTCCGGCCACCGCCGGACCAACTCCTGGTATATGTCAGGGTATCTTTCCTCCGGATGCATCTTGAGCACCACCGCCGCATCCAGGGCATCGGCGGCCTCAACCACTCCCACCAGCCACCACTGCTGCTGCGCTGCTTTGACCTGATATTCATCAGTCTGGGTCGGGATTACCACCAGGTACTTACGACCACCGATGAACTCGCGCCGCCTTTGCGTGGCTACATCCGGCACCATCGGAGCGAACACGTCGTCATAAAGACAATGGCCAGTTACTTCAAAGTGGGTCTGAGGAGCGACCAGGTCAGAAAACAGCTCAATACTGTACTGACCAAACATCAACATCTTGTCCCACGGCAGGCTGCCCAGAGTGCGGTGGTAGGGACCGCGGATTCCGTGCTGACAGTATATCGTGGCCAGGCCGCGCCGCTTTGCGCTGAGTACCAGGGGCGCGATTACCGTGGCGTGCCGGTGGAAACCGACCACCACCCGCGGGTGGAGAGTGTCCAGGATTACGCGAGCAGTTGCCAGTTGCGCCTGTCCCCAGCCAACATCGCGGGCCAGGCATATCAGCACCCGGCGCAGAAGCGCCGGCCGCATCCAGGTGTATCCTTCGTCGGGCGAATACGCCGTCTTGAAGTGCTGCCACCATCCTGGCCATTGCCAGACAGCCTCTCGTATCTGAGCAGCCCCATAAAGGGTCGGATGGGCGTCAACGACGGGGATCTGACTTCTCCTGAGCGCCTCCGTAGAACCGCCCAAATGCATATCAGCCACTACCGAGGCAAGTCCATAATCGTCTGCCAACTTTGCGGCTAGCCGAGCGACGATAGGCACGGAGCTAGCCCCGACGCCTAAGAATAGAATATCACAGGGTTGGTCGGACAGTGTCGGTGCCGCAGCGCCCGTATCACCCGGCAAGTATGACTGTAGTGCTCTCTTCACTGACAGTAGCGAAGCCACAGAAGGCAGCAGCAGGTTCCGCAGCCGTCTGTGAAACGCCTGGGGGACGAGGTGCACGGGCACATTCGCCTGGCCGCGGGCTGCCAGTACCGCTTCTGCCGCGCCACCTCCTGACCACCACTTCCCGGTCGGCTTTTCTATCACCTGGGCCCCGCCCTGGCCAGCACTAGCCAGCACTTGGGCAGCAATTTGGTAATTTACCAGCAAGGGCGCGAGGCAGAATCGGGCAAACTCATCCTGATAACATTCCCAGAAGCTGGGCGTGGCGGCGTCTGTGCCATCCACCAGTTCGCGGGGAAGACTCTCCGCCAAGCCCTCGGCGCGTGCCTGGGCGGTATGATACAGGTCAGCCAGAGACGGGCGCAATCCTTGGAGGCTCGGATGCAGGCTCAACTCCACCTCCCGGCCGTCCGCCACCAATGGTAGTACTCTCTCACTGCGAACACCCGGCGGCAGCTCCGCCCCTGGTGCCAGGAACGTTAGTCCTGAGGTAGGTAGCTGCATTGGCGTCTTCTCACTATCGGGCATGGGTAGTGCAGACACTCGTGGATATTTGTTTCAAGACCGTCCCTTTTGAGCCTGCCAATGATGAGTTTCTGTACCTCGGCCCGTATCCCTTCCCAGCACCAGTGTATTCTGTTGCAGGGTACCACAAAAAAGAGGCCCCGCCACGCGGCGGGGCCTCTGTAGTCTGCCAGTCTGAAGATTACTCGGCTACCCAGGCGACGAAGTCGTCAAAGCTATCCGAGAAGCCTTTGGTGGTTTGGACCACCAGCAGGTAGGTGTCAAACTCATCCACGGTCATCCCATCCGGCTCGTAGGTCTGGCGGAATAGCTTGCTCTTCAGCAGCTTCTCCAGAATGTCGGGGGGAACCGGCGTCCACATCCCGTCCGGATTCAGCTCGCGCGGCTCGCGGTCAAACTCCTCCTGGCGGTCGGGGAAGACGGTGATGAACATAGAGACCTCTGGCTCGCGGTGGATGGAGCGCAGGATATTCCACGGCCCCCGGCCGGAGGCCGGCAACATCTTGGTCTTGGTAAAGCCCACTCCACCCCGCTGGGGCGTCATACACAACATCCGATATTCACGCTGCCGGACGGCGGTAGTGCACCACTTCTTAACTTCTTCCCAATCACTCACGCCCAGCTCCCGGAGTTCTTCACCCACCGGATCATCCACGCGACCGTCCATCTGCGTGCGGAAGCTAACCTGAGCGGTACTATTCTTCTCAATAACACCGGCGAAGGCAATCTGCTGGGGCAGAGAATAGTTAACGGTAATATTTACACCCATCGCGTTACTGGTAAGCTCAGCGGCGGCATCAATGCCGGCCTTGGTTCCCGGCACCTTGAATACACAGTTGGGCGTCCCGCCCAGTGCTTCGGTCAGCCGCGGCCACACCCAGTTGGCCTGCTCGACCATTGCCCCGGTGTCTTGAGAATTCTTGGGGTTGAGCTGCAAGCTCACGTAGCCGATTTCGCCGTCGGTCAACTCCCAGATAGGCCGCAGCAGCTTGGCATTGGCCACCACGACCTGGATGGTCATAGCCGAGGCCAAATCCAGGGCGTCATACTCAGGATGTTCCTCGCGTAACCGGTCACGGACTGGCGTCCAATATTCGGGATCTTCCTCGCGGGCAACGTTGACTAGCTGGGGATTGGTGGTGACCAGGCAGGCGCCCTTACGCATCGCCGTACGCAGATTCGCGGCATAGTCATTGCCCCAGAACGTATTGACCTCACCTTGCAAGGCCATGCGCGCTAGCCGGACCAGGTTGCTGGCAGCAAACTCGTCGCCCCTAGCCTTAGCCTGGTCCACCAGGTCTTGCCGCCCCCACTGTTCGAGCAGGGCATAATTCTTGGCGGCTTCCTCAGCTAGGGCTTCGTCGCTGAGTGGCTCGCTCGGGGCAACGATTACATTATCCTTCAGATGCCAGTCGGCCAGCACCGATTGCAGGTCAATGGCATTCTCGCATAACAGCTCAGCTATCTCTTGCTGGCGCTGCTCAGAGGCCTTAGGATATTCCGCAGCTAACTCCTTGCGCCAGCCGTCCAGACGAACTGTCAACTGCTGGGGAGCAGTCTTAAAGACCAGGTCTTGCAAAATCTGTACGCCTTCTTCAGTCACGATAAAAGCTCTCCTTTACATACACGATTCAACAGGCTATACGCGCGGGTGTTACCCCCCTAGCACTGCTAGCTCAGGCCCGATCTGGTAGCTGCCCGTATTCTCGTAGCGTCCCACTACCGACTCGTAGAGGCCCTGCAGATAAACGTGAGTTTCGACGTCAGTGCCACAGATATTCTTGTCGCCCGCACGGACCTTATCCGCATTCGCATCAAAGTATTCGAAACGAGCCTGGGAACCGGCGACCAGGAAGCAGGTATTCAGGTTGGTTTTCCCGACCAGACTGCGCGGCACATCGGCGGCACCGGTCCCGCCGTGCTGAGCGTAAGCAGCGTAGACGCCGGTCTGCTCAATGATGGGGCGCTGGACGACCTCCAGTTTGCGCACGTCGGTGGGGTGCTTCTCACCGGCCTTCGCGGCGTGTTTCATACCAATGTCGTAGGCCACTCCCTCGGCACCAGTGTAAGCTACAAATGCTGCGGCCAAGTTCGCAAACTCCGCCAGTTCGTCATCAGACATCGGCTGGTACTCTATCTCGTCGCCGCTGGTACCAGTCGCCCCCAGCTCCGCCTCCAGCATCATATCATTATTGTTCAGGTCCACACACACGCCAGTGGCGATGTCCTGGGTGATGATGAAGTCAAGCACTGGCGGAATACCCTCGGTGTCAATCATTCCCCAGGCCGGCTGCATTACCGAGACGGTATCCAAGAAGTCGGCCCGGAACTGCTGGTAGTCAACACTGGTCAGGTAGCGAAGGTAGACGGCTACGTCAAATTCCTCGACCATTGATGCCAGCCCTTTGCTCTCCAGGTAGGCCACGGCCGCATCAATCTTCTCCTCATAGTTAACCGGTGTGGCCCGGCGGTCATAGTCTTGGGACGCATTAAACTTGGGCACCTTGAAGTGGTCCAGAGAGACCGCCACAAAGTCGGCGTCCCAGGCTTCCGCCTCCATGGCTATCCAGGCGGCATTGGCCTTGGCACCGTTGACTACCGAATTGGCACAATACCTGACCCCTTCGGGCACGAAGATGCCCGTGGGGTCCCCGCCGATTTTCCGGTTAGAGTTGTGCGAAAATTGAATGATAATGGGCGACTGCTCGCCCTGCGCTGCTGCCTGGACGAACGCTCTGGTCTCCCACCAGTTGTTCGAGTTGGCGGCCACCAGCGTGGCACGCTGGTCCTCTGGTTTGAGATTGCCGTCCTCATCAAAGGGGCAATAGTGGTCAAAGATTGCCCGCAATTGTCGGCCCGTTAATAGCTTACCCATAATAAACTCATCCTCCAAATAATAGTGTTAGTAACGTATATCCCCGTACCACAAATCTTCTTGGAAAGCCCTTGCTGTGCAGGCGCGAGTGGATCGGACAAACATTATTATCATTATCTATCGGGCGTACTTCTCGTTTTGCATAATCTGGGCAACTGTCTGGGCCAATTCCAGTCCTTCTTCAATCGGCACGCCCCAGAAGTTGCGCCCGATGATTCGGCCCTCGCCACCAGCTTCCATTATTACCTCGGTGGTTTGCTGCAACGCGACCTTGGCGTCACCAGTTATCCGCGGGCCGCCCGAATAAATCACAAAGGTTCGGGTTCCGGCGCCCGTGACTATCTTGGCTCTCTCAATGTGCTGCTCCTTGCTCAGCAGCGAGTCGTAGTTGGGCTTCTCACCTTCTGCTAATCCTGCCTGATATGCCTCCAGTTCCTCTCGGGACGGCTCATAATCCAGATACCGCATCGCTTCCGCTATCTTGCCACTGTATTCCCCTTTTATGTAGTCATCATAGGCGTCGCGGTGCTTGGGATCTACCACCGAGGGGAATTTGGTTTTGACTATGTCGGCCCCCAATGATTCGGCAGCCGAAACAGCATAATGACACCACAGCAGGCTATCTGCTTTAGTGGCGCTAGGCACAGGCCCGCGCGGGTAACTCCACAACACCAACGGCAATCCCGCCTCATGGGCCTCCGCCCTTATCCAGCCTATCCTCTCTATATCTTCACCGGTTTGTTGTGAGCCTAGATAAAAGGATAGCCCTACTGCTGAGGCCCCTACCTCAACTGCCTCTTGTACGGAACCAAACATGGTGTGTCGGGGGTAGTTAGCATCATTGGCTTTGCCCGTATAGAAGTGTCCATCCAGCTTAACAATCAGAGGTATCTCGATATCGTGCTGATACTTCTGTGCCTGACCAATGGACAATACCAAAGCGGAGAAAGGCCCGGTATTGCCTAATTCTATTACCGAGCTTGGCTTGGCCGAGCGCTCCCACTTGAACTCGTGCACCGGGCCGTGTTCAACTAGTTGATCAAAAGGTAGCCCGAGAAAGGTTCCGTTGCCCGGGCCATAACTATAAAGCATCTGGTTTAATTTGCTCGCAATTGCCCCACTCAAGTGGTTCAACTGGGCTAATCTGGGTCTATCAATAGCCATTCTAACCTCGCCTCCGTGATTTAAAGTTTAACCTTAGTGATATAATAACCTATTATATCAGCCGCGTCAAGTTGACTTAGAACCGCGGCTGTGCAGGAATTCCTCGACCTGCTGGCGTGAGGCAAGGGAAGGTATCACTCCCCGGCCAGTAGCGGTGAGGGCCGCCACCGCGTTAGCAAAAGTAGCGATTTTGCGCAGAGTGTAGAGATCCACTCCGCCTTCCTCCTCGCCCGATTCCAGCAGGCCCACCAGCATGCCGGCGGTAAAGGCGTCTCCGCAGCCCACCGTGTCGGCCACGGTCACCTCATAGCCCGGGACATGCTCGCCCTCTTCACCATTGTAGACGTAAGCGCCGTCGGCCCCCATGGTTACCGCCACCAACTCCGGCCCCATATCGTAGACGGTCTTGACACCGTCTTCCAGGACGGTGGCACCGGTTACGAATTGCAGTTCTTCTGCGCTTAGCTTTACGACGTCACAGCTCGCTATGGCTTCTACAAACCAGCGATACGCTACATCCAAAGAGGGCCACAGAGTGGGGCGCAAGTTGGGGTCCAAACTAATCATAATACCCGCCTCACCTGCTATCCTGACCGCCTCCAGGGTAGCATCGCGGGCCGGCTGGTTTATCAAGGTGATAGTACCGAAATGAAATACCTGGGCATCCCAAATGTAGCTTTCATCTATCTCCCGGGGCCAGAGCATCTGGTCAGCACTGCGCTTGACGTGAAAGCCAAAGTCCGGCACACCGCCCTCGGCCACCGCCACAAAGGCCAGTTGCGTAGCATACTCCGGGTCCTGGAGGAAGTACTCAACATCCACCCCGCAGTCCTCAAGGCTGTGCCGGATAAAGTCGCCAAAATGGTCGCCGCCAGTCTTGCAGATGACACCCGAAGACCGTCCCAATTTGGCCGCCGCTGCCGCCACATTCAGAGGCGCACCGCCGGCGGCCTTTTCAAAATTAGTGGCCGCCAGCAAGTCGCGACCGGGCTGCGTGCAGACCATATCCACTATCGGCTCGCCCAGGCAGATAATATCAGGCATCAGCCTATACTCCTATCAGATGATATGACTTAGACTTTGCTACGGTTCAGGAGCCCAGCGGACATTTCGCAAAGTGCACCATCTTCCGCAGCGTTTGATAGCGCCGGTGCAGATGTGTCACCGTCAACTGTTGCAAGCCCGTAACCGAAAAGTTTTCTACGCAGGCCGAAGCCGTAACTGTCCCGATAGCCACTGCCTGGCGCAGTTGCTCTTCTTCGGTCTCTCCCGCCCAGGCCAGAAACCCAATGAAGCCCCCGGCAAAGCTATCCCCCGCGCCGGTGGGATCTATCACCGTGGGCAGCGGATAGCAGGGCAGGCTGAACTGCCCGAACCGTGAAACCAAGGCGGCTCCGT
>JAUWJN010000047.1 GCA_030607655.1 bacterium | reverse complement strand
TGAACTACAATTTCCAGTCAGCCTTCTGGGGTACCTACACGGCCAACCACTTTGAGATTGGTGATGCTTACTTCCAGGGTATGGACTATATGCTGCAGATTGGTCGCCAGATCGCCCATGACTACTACCATTGCCGCGGTGCCGTCATACAACTGGGCGGCTTTCCCATTTATGCCTTGGATGACCCGTTTGGGGTAGGATCTTTGAGCCGGATGGCCTATATGACCGGCTGGGCTATGGAGCAGTACTGGGAGCGGTATCTGTACAGTCAAGATAAGGACTGGCTGCGGGAGAAGGGCTATCCGGTGATTCGGGACTGCGCCCTGTTTTACACTGACTTCCTTAAAAAGGGCGAAGACGGTCTGTACCACGCCTCCCCCTCGTGCACAGGAGAAGACCCATTGACGGGCGACCCCAAGGACTATACCGACCGCGCCCAAGTGATGCAGCATATGCGCTATTGCCTGCGGGCAGCGATTCTAGCCAGTCAAGAACTCGGGGTGGACGAAGCACTCCGCGCCGAGTGGCAGGACCGACTGGACCACGCCGCCCCCGACGATGGCAAACCTGCGCCCCAACTGGAGGGTTTGGAGAAGTGGTTCTCGGAGTGGAGCCCGCCGGGACTTGGCCGGGGCCGGCCCTACCAACCGCAACCCCGCGATGTCAAGGGCCCTTCACCCCTGGCCGCGAAGGGTACTGATTGGACTTGGTACTTCGGCCAGTACCCCCTCGGCCTCATAGGGAGGCTGCGAGACGGGTCATTCGTAGCTGACCGCGACTTTGACCAGGTACGTAAGATTATTCAGCGGTGGCGTCATCCCAACGGGCTCATCTGGGCAGTGGCAATAGCTGCCTATGGCCACACCGGGGGGTGGACTGAATCACTGGGCATCATCGCGCCTCTCCAGGAGATGATGCTGCAAAGTTGGGGCGGCGTCCTGCGCATCTTCCCCGCCTGGCCCACTGATGTCGTGTCAGCTTCCGCACCTTCCGGGCGGAGGGCGCTTTTCTGGTTAGTGCTTCCTGGGCCAACGGTGCGGTGACCTCGGCGGAGATATTCAGTGAAGTAGGTGGCCGTTGCCGTCTCTACCCGCCCTGGCCCGAAGGGTTCACGGTTACCGACGATAAGGGCCAGCCGGTGGAAGTAGTGGCCGAGCCGGAGGGAGTATTCCACTTTGCCACCCAGGTCGGTCGCACCTATAAGCTGGCAAGGGAATAAACGCCCGTGCGTCTACGGTAGAATCCGTTCAGTCTTCAGGCGCGGCCAGAGTTTAGGGATCTGGAAGCCCTCGGCGTGCTGGACCCCGCACTGCAGACCGCGCGCCCGGGCGACCGCTTCGACGAATTCCACCACGTCCATATTATCGTGGTCCATCAGCCACTTAACCTGACTCTCGTGGCACAACAGGGCCTGGCGCTTCTGCGCTAAGGTCTCAGTGATGTCCACATACACCTCAGGAATGAAATTAGCCGCCGCCACAGTGTCCATATAGACCAGGGCCGCAACGTGATCCTGGGCGGAATGCTCGGTTTCTATATGCGGAACCGTAGAGAGGAAACTGGCGGCGAAGACCATCTCCGAGCAGACGCGATGGTCAGGGTGATAGTCGTCCGGCGAGTGGGTGATAATCACATCGGGGTTGGCCCAGCGGATGGCGTCAATCACCATCAAGCGGGTGCGCTTATCATGAAAGAGCCATTCATCCGGCTCGCCGAGCATCTTAAACTCGGCTCCCACCGCCTGGGCAGCATTGGCGGCCTCCTGGGTGCGAATCTCCGCCAGCTCGGCGGGCGGAATAATCATGTGCCCCATATCGCCGTTAGTGCACACTACATTAAACACTTCATCCCCCCGCTGGGTATACTTGGCCAGAGTGCCCGCGCACAGAAACTCAATGTCGTCGGGATGAGCGCCTACGGCTAACACACGCATCGTCATTGCTCCTTTCATAGGTCCTCATAGATGGGAAATGCCTCGCACAGCTCTACGACTTGCTGACGAATCTCCTCCAGTACCTCCGGGTGGTCACGGCCTTCGTGGACGACCCGGGCGATCCACCGGCCCACTACTTTCATCTCCGTCTCTTTCATTCCCCGACTGGTAAGCCCGGGAGTACCCGGGCGGAGGCCGCTAGTTTCCTTCGAAGAAAGGGGGTCACCGGGAATCAGATTCTTATTTGCGATCATTCCCGCTGCCTCTAAGAGGTCGGCGGTCTCCCGGCCCGTGATGTCCTTGTTGCGCAGGTCCACCAGCAGCAGGTGATTATCAGTCCCGCCGGTGACCAGGGTGAAGCCCTCCTCAAGCAGGGCCTGACCCAGGGCCTGGCAATTGCGGATGATTTGCCGTTGGTACTCGCGGAAGCCAAACTCCTGAGCCTCCTTGAAGCAGACCGCCTTGGCCGCGATTATCTGCATTAGGGGGCCGGCCTGGATGCCCGGGAATACCGCCCGATCAATGCGGTCCGCCCAGTCAGCCTGACACAGAATCATCGCCCCCCGCGGGCCGCGCAGCGTCTTGTGAGTGGTGGAGGTAATCACCTCGCAGTAGGGCACGGGATCAGGATGGGCCTCGGCGGCCACCAGCCCGCAGATGTGAGCGATATCGGCCATCAGATAGGCTCCCACCTCGTCAGCGATCTCCCGGAACCGGTGGAAATCAATGATGCGCGGATAGGCGCTGGCCCCCGCGATAATCAACCGGGGCCGGACCTGTTGGGCAACTTCCAGGATCGTATCATAGTTGAGCCGGTCAGTTTCCGGGTCCAGGCCATAAAAGTGGGCATCATAGAACTGGCCGCTGAAGCTTACCGGATCACCATGGGTCAGGTGTCCGCCCTGGGCTACGCTCATCGCCAGGATGGTGTCACCGGGCTCCAGCATGGCATAGTAGGCGGCCATATTAGCCTGCGAACCGGTATGAAGTTGCACATTGGCGTGGCCCACCTGGAACAGCTCCTTGGCGCGGTCAATAGCCAACTGCTCCAGTTGGTCATAGTACTCACAGCCATTGTAATAGCGCCGGTAGGGATAGCCCTCAGCATACTTGTTAGTAAATACTGAGCCCATAGCTGCCATCACCGCGCGGGAAGCGTAGTTCTCGGAAGGTATCAGCATCAGGGTATCCTTCTGGCGCTCCAGTTCGCCGGCCATAATGCGCGCTATCTGGGGATCAGCCTGGGCAAGAGTCCGGTTCATCATTTTACTTACCACCCATCTACGATTAGGTTATACTGCCGAAAGAATCTAAAAACTCAAGCTCTGGGCACTGATGCAGCTACTATGCTACACGAAGGTACACAGCTTGTGAATAAGGTCCATACAATACTGGAAGTTCTCATAGGGCACATCGGGCGGGACGGCGTGGTCCACCCACGGTGAATAGCCGCCCTCGTTGATCAGATCTGCTTTGGACATAACTTCTTCTTCTATATCCTCCTTGGTGCAACCGTCGCGCAGAACGCGTTTGTCAATGCCGCCCAGCAGCCGCAGCTCCTTACCGAATTGTTGGCGGTAGCGCACCGCGTCGCAGCCGGCAGCTACCTCCAAGGGGATGATGAGGTTAACATTGGCCTCCAACCACAGGGGGATCAGTTCGTCCAAGTTCCCATCGGAGTCAAGCATAATAATCTCAATGCCGTATTCGTTCAATACTTTGGTAACGCGCTTTAGCGGCTCCATCATAAACTCCCGGAACAGCTTTGGCGAGATTAGCGGGCCGGTCTTCATCGCCATATCTTCCCACATACTGGCGTAGTCAATGTCGGGGATTTCGTTCAGGGCCCGGTCCATTAGTCGCAGGATAAAGTCGGTCACATACTCAGTCATCTCATGGACGAGGTCCGGACAATCATAGTACCACAGCGCCAGGTGCTCCATCCCCACCCAGCCGCGAATCCAGCCGTAGAACGAGCCGGCATGGATGCCCAGGGGATAGTCGCGATTCCGGTAACTGCGCTTCAGGTCTTCCCAGTATTCCGGATAGCGGTTGGGCGCGTCCGGATTCAACCGGGTCTTCAGTCGCTCCCAACTGTCCCGGTCGCGCACCGGATAACGCAGCCATTGCGACATGCCCAACTCCCGGTCACTCCAGCCTTTGATCCTGCCCCCGAACTCGTCCTCCACGATTTGCCACTGGGCGGTCTGCTCGATTATCTTGGTCTCCGGTGGCGGCCACAGGCCGGTGTTTAAGGGAATAGTCTCCATCCGGTCAAAGCCGAAATGAGTATTGAAGTGCTGGTCAGGGGGCATTCCCTCGCGCCGCCAGCGCTCCCGCGTATCGTTGAAGGTCCACTGCGACATCAGGAATACGCGATCCGGCTGGCCGTACTGGAAAGTCGCATGGAAGCGTTCTCGCGAGTTCATTGTCTCCCGCGCCATTTGCACACCACCTTACTATCATGACTTATCTGTTCAAATGGTAAGTGCCCCGCCTAGGCAGGCTGCACTTTGTGCCCGGCCATACTTACGGTAGTGCTGTCTGTCTTCTACGTCAAGGTACACAGCTCGTGAATAAGGCTCATATAATGCTGGAAGTTCTCATAGGGCACGTCCGGCGGGACGGCGTGGTCTATCATAGGTGAATAACCGCCCGCGCTGATCAGATCCGCTTTGGACATAACTTCTTCTTCTATATCCTGCTTAGTGCAGCCGTCGCGCAGAACGCGTTTGTCAATGTTACCCAGCAGCCGCAGCTCCGTGCCAAACTGCTGGCGGTAGTGCACCGCGTCGCAGCCGGCAGCTACCTCCAAGGGGATGATGAGGTTGACGTCGGCCTCCAACCATAGCGGGATAAGCTCGTCTAAGTTGCCATCGGAGTCAAGCATGATAATATCAATACCGTATTCATGGAGTACTTTCGTCACCCGCTTCAGCGGCTCCATGTGAAACTCGCGGAACAACTGGGGCGAGATCAGCGCCGCAGTCTTCATCGCCATGTCTTCCCAGATTGCAGCATAGTCAATATCAGGTATCTCATTGAGGGCGCGATCAATCACCTTTAGCACAAAGTCGGCCACATAATCAACGATCTCATGAACCAGATCGGGGCAGTCATAGTACCACACGGCCAAGTTTTCCATCCCCACCCACTCACGAATCCATCCATAGAAGGAGCCCGCATCAATGCCTAATGGATAGTCGCGGTGCTGGTAACGGCGCTTGAGGTCTTCCCAATACTCCGGATAGCGGCTGCGCTGAGTAGGGTCCAACCATTTCTTGAACTCTGCCCAGCTCTCCCGGTCCCGCACCGGGAAACGCAACCACTGATTCATCCCTATCTCCCGGTCTGTCCAGGTCTTATATCTGCCCCCTAACTCGTTTTCGATGATTTGCCAGTGGGCAGTTTGCTCAACGACCTTAGTGGCCGGCAGTGGCCAAACACCGTTAAGGACGTCTCTATATCCAATGCTAAGCGGGATCCTCTCCATCCGGTCAAAGCCAAAGTACGTACTAAAGTGCTGGTCGGTGGGCATTCCCTCGCGTAGCCACCGGGTACGCGTATCACTGAAGAGCCACTGTGACATCAGGAATACTCGGTCCGGCTGGCCATACTGGAAAGTCGCATGGAAGCGTTCCCGCGAATTCATTTCTTCTCGGCGCATTACAATATAATCTCCTTGAGTTTGTGGTTCGGCTGTCCGGTTAACCTTTGGCGCTAGGCCGGCTATTACCTTCCTAGCAACAACTCGCTTTCGGCAAAGGTGTAGCTTCTAATCCAGGCCTTGGGTGCCTCGCGATTGATGTAGTTAACGCAATAGATAGTGCCGTCAGCTAGCTGCACCCACCCGGAGTAGCCGGTATCCGGATGAGGGCTGTTGTCATGGTCTACCATTATGATACGCCCGCTCTGCTGCTCAACTGTGGCCTGGCTGGCGCTGTCAACTTCTTCCAGATACGCGAACAGGTTTTGCTTGTCCGGGCCCTGGCCGTGCAAATGGGCGCGGTAGGTAACCAGTACTCGCCCGCTGGCTAACAGTCCGGCCGTGGGCCGGTGGCAGCCAGCCATCAGCGTGGGGTACGGGCCTTCCCAAGTCAACCCACCATTGGCGGAGAAGCACTTGAAGCCCGGATAGCCCTGATGGGAATCCTCCCGCATATAACAAATAAGACGACTGTCGGGCAGCAACAGCAAACTACCTTCGCAGTGTTTATACTGGTCATCGTCGGCGACGGTTATCGGCCCCTGCCAGGTAGCAGTCCTATCGGTACTGCGATGTACGAATTGGCAGAGCTTGCCCGTCTCCGGACTGCGCCAGCTAATGGCAATCAGCAGGGTGCCATCGTCCAGCTCACAGGGCCGGTCGGGGACTAGGCCCGGAACGCCCGTCTGCTGCCTCTCACTCCAGGTTTGCCCGCCATCTTCGCTCCACCACAAGTAATTGACCGGATGATACTCATCATCCCGGCTCTCATCGCTGTACCATATTACATCGCATACCATTAGGAGCCGGCCATCGCTGAGCACCCGCATACGCGGGCAATTGTAGGACCAAAACTCCTCCGTATCCGCGGCCCGCGGGCCCTCGGCCACGATGATACGGTCGCTCCAGGTCTGCCCCTCATCATCACTGAGCCGGGCAATAAGCCGTGAGTATTCGAAGGCCTGATGACCATCGGACTCGCGGTACATCACCACCAGCCGCCCGGACGGCATCCGGACCACATCCGGGAAGCATTCATAGACGCTGTCATCTCTGGATACTACGTGGTACTGCATAGCAATCCTCCTTCATTAGTGCCAGAAGTGGCGCATGCCAGTGAAGACCATCACAAGGCCGTGCTCCACCTAGCCATTCCCCAGCTTTTGCGCCCACTTACGGGTCGCTGATTGCATTCGGCCGCACAGGCCGGGGTCCTGCATGGCCGCCGTCCCGACGGCTACTGCATCCGCGCCCGCCTCGATGACGCGACACGCCTCCTGAGGCGTCTTAATTCCGCCGCCGATGATCAGGAACAAGCCACAACTCCTAAGCCGACTGATAGCCTGCAAGCCCTCCTCACTGGGCGCGTCACCAACGTTGACATGGACGATTTCAACTCCCAGATCCGCCATCACATCAACGCCTTGCTCACTATCTGGCGTGTCCCCAATGCCTATCTTGGCGATGAACGGCCGGGTAGTTGCTGCCTGGACCGCCGCCAGGTGCTCGCGCAGCCGCGGCCAATTCTCCCGGCGCAGCAGAGCAGAGCTCAGCCCACGGCTGATAAACATCGCCATCGTCGAGTGCAGGCAAAGCGAGACGTAGTCAACTCCGGCCTCCTCCGCGGCCACCAGGAAATCAATGCTATCGTCTAGGTCCACGCTGACCACGCTGACGCCTACCGCTGCCCCACTCTGGCGCGCGGCGGCCACGTGGTGCTGAAGGTAATCAGCGTAGTTGCGCCGACCGGGTTTGAATACGAAATCTGGGCTGTACGGTGCGTCGTCCCCGGCGTCAACTATGTAGGTGCCCAGCATGACCAAGGCCGCACCCGCGCCATACTCGGCACAGTAGGGCCCATCGCCATACCCACCCAGCTCGGCGAGCACAACGCCGTTCTTCAATTGGCTAATGGGATCGTCCATGTCATCTAATCCTCTTGTCATCCGCATATCCGCCTAGTGCCAGAAGTGGCGCATGCCGGTGAAGACCATCACCAGGCCGTGCTCGTTGGCGGCAGCGATGACCTCCTCGTCAGCACGAGAGCCACCGGGCTGGATGATGGCGCTGCAGCCGGTAGCAGCGGCCGCATCCAGGCCATCGCGGGCCGGGAACATCGCATCAGAAGCCAGCACCGCGCCCTGGGCGCGATTGCCCGCCTTACGGGCGGCGATAATGCACGAGTCCACCCGACTCATCTGCCCGGCTCCGCAGCCCACCAGCCGCCTCCCCTGGACAAGTAAAATGGCGTTGCTCTTGACGTGCTTGGCCACTCTATCGGCAAACAGCAGCGAGGCCATCTGCTCGGCAGTTGGTTGCTGCTTGGTGACGACCTTAATGTCATCCGGCGCGACAAACTCAGCATCCTGGCTCTGGGCAACCAGTCCGCCCGGAATCTTCTTGATGTCCCAGTCTTTATCCCAGTCCGGCGCGTCAAAATCCTCCAGCAGCATAACTCGCAAGTTCTTATGCTGGCGGAGAATCTCCAGGGCCTCATCCTCATACCCGGGCGCGACGATAGCCTCCACAAACGCACCGATGATGGTTGACTCATCGTCGCCTGATTCTTCCCGGTAACGCGGGGCAATGATCTCGTTCAAGAAATTCTTGCTGCCGATCCGCTCGGCGGTCGCCACATCAATGATGCGGTTGAAGCCCATCACCGAGCCGAAGGCCGATATGGGGTCGGCGGCCCAGGCATCAGCAAGGGCCTGGGCAAGGGTGTCAGCACTGGCCAGGCCACAAGGGTTGAGGTGCTTGACGATGACGGCAGTAGGCTGCGGGAAGTCACGGGCTGTGGTGAGAGCGGCTGTCAGGTCAAGGTAGTTATTGAAGGACAGCTCCTTCTCGCCGTGGATCTTCTCCGCCCGGGCCAGCCCGGCTTCCGCCGCCCCAATCTGCGCATAGACCGCGGCCTGCTGGTGGGGATTTTCACCGTAACGCAAATCGGTGCCCTGCTTCTGATACCACGGGGCAAAGTATGTCGGGAAATCGCTGCCCTCATCCCCAAATTCCTGGGAGAGATACTGAGCGATAGCTGCATCGTACTGGCCGGTGTGCGCGAACACCTCCAGAGCGAGCTGGCGGCGGGTGGCCTCACTCAGCGCACCATCATTAGCCTTCATCTCGGCAATAACGTCGTCATAGCGTCCCGGATTGCACACTACCGCCACACTCCGGAAGTTCTTGGCCGCGGACCGTAGCATCGTCGGCCCGCCGATGTCAATATTCTCGACGGCCTCGGCCAGAGTGACATCGGGCTTGGCGATGGTCTGCTGGAACGGGTACAGGTTGACTACTACCAGGTCAATCAGCTCAATGCCGTGCTCTTCGGCTTGCTGGATATGCTCAGGATTGTCGCGCACGGCCAGCAGTGCCCCGTGAATCTTGGGATGGAGTGTCTTAACTCGCCCTTCCATCATCTCGGGGAAGCCAGTATAGTCCTCCACGGCCTGCACTGGCACGCCGGCCTCTTCCAGCGCCCGCTTAGTGCCGCCGGTGGATAGGATGTGTACACCCATCTCGTGCAATTGCCGGGCAAACTCGGCAACATTAGTCTTGTCCGAAACGCTGACCAGGGCGCGTCGTATCTGCTGCATATTATCCTCCCAGAGAAGTCAGTTGACTAGCATACTCAACACAGCAACTACCGCCGGCGACCGATCTCATTCGATATCAAAGTCCTTCTTCCAGCGCTCCAGAAGCTGCTCTGGGCCGCCTTTGATGAAGTAGAATGCCCCCCGCATGCTGCGTTCCTCCCCAGGCGGGATCTCGGGCCAGATGGGTATGGTGTGCAGGCACGGATAATGATAATTGGTCCACAGGCGAGAACCGCGAGCGCAGGCCTGGGCGATGGTGAACTGCCCATCGCGGGAGGTGATAAGGATGAACGGATGGCGCGGGCGGTTCGGGGCCGGCTCGTCGGGCGCGGCGATGGTCAAGTTACCCGAAACCTGGTTGAGCGACTTAGGCCCCTCATCGGTCCATACCATCGTGCGCAGGCGCTCGAAGTCCCCGAAGTAGGGTGACCAGAAAGCATTGAAGCACACGTTGCTATGGGCGTCGGTTATGGTCTCCTCGGTCAGATTCTCAATAGTGAGAGTCATATATACCGCATCGGTCTTTGCCTCCAGAATGGCAGTGCACCTGATTTTGCCTCCCGACACCACCTGGTAGCTGGCCCGGGTGCCGTCTTCACTGAGCTCCCATTGCGGTTCACCGGTGCGCCAGTTTACCCCCGCCCCGCCCCCGTGCTCAGGCAGGTAGAGATCAAAGTGACCCACCGGGAAGTACGGTGGCTTCAGCTTGATGTGAAAGCGTTCGTCGGGAATCATCTCAATCGGCCGGCTGCCGAATGCCGCCAGGTCCGGGCCGGGGGCAGTAGGCAGGGGGGGCAACTGCGGCGTCGGTCGGGGCGGCGCGAGATTGTCCGGCGCTTGGTCAGCATCCAGGGCACAGCGAAACCCCAGCCAGTCGTGTACATAGAATTTGAAGTTCGAAAAGTAGCGCGCACACCGGAAGTTATAATGTTGGCTCCAGGCACTTGCCGCCCCCTTTATTTGATAGAACTGCCAGTCGCGGGCCTCGTCTTGCCCGGTTAATGTGCTCGTCCACTCGTCCACATTCCCGCACATATCCAACACACCGTAAGGACTCGCGCCTGCAGGAAAGGCCCCCACCGGCGTCGTCCGGGTCAGGGCCTGGGGACAGCTCGGGTCATCCGTCCAGCCGGCGTCGTCACGCCACTCATCGCCCCACGGATATATCCGCCCCTCGGTTCCTCGTGCCGCCTTCTCCCACTCCTCGGCCGTGGGCAGGCGCTTACCCACCCACTGGGCATACGCATCCGCATCGGGCCAGCCCATCCCCCCAACGGGGTAATCGTCCTGGCCCTCCGGGTAGGTGCCATTGACCCAATGAGCCGGCGCCTTATGCGCGGTAGCATTCATAAACTCCTTGTATTCGGCGTTAGTGACCGGGTAGCGGTCAATCAGAAAACTGTCTACATGTACTATCTGTCGCGGCATCTCACCCCCTGGACCCAGGCTAACACCATACTCAGCACGCAGTGCATTGAGTTCTTCCTGGGTTGAGCCTATCACACACTCGCCGCCGGGTATGAACATCATTTCCAGTGGGGCCTCATTAGCTCTCACCCCCACTTGCATACAGGCTAACGCGACCGCCACCACTACCATGATTACTACTGGACTTTGCACGGTCACGCTGAATCCCTCCTTTGCTGAAGCAGACCCGCATATAATTATCAGAAGTCTATTTCGCCGTGGGGGAGTGTTTTACCTTGCTTAGCTTAGGCGACCAACGCGTTTCTGGGCAAGATCATTCCCCGACCACCGGCGTCAGACCCAGGTTGGTTACCAACTCAGCTAGCTCCTGCAGGTAGGATTCACTCTGGCGCTGGGCCTCTGGGAGGAGATACTGTCGCCGCAGCCACGCGTATTTTCCCGGTGTTGCCGGGTTGAAGGGAAGTAGGGACACGCGGCCGATACCCAATTCTATCAGGAGCTGGGCGGCCGTCCGGATGTCTGCGGGCGCGTCAGTGTAGCCGGGAATCAAAGGAATGCGGGCCACAATGTCAGCCTCAGTCTCCGCCAGGCGGCGCAGGTTATCCAGAATGAGCTGGTTGGATTGCCCCGTAAATTCCCGGTGGCGTCGTTCATCAATGAGTTTGACATCATACAAGAAAAGGTCGGTGACTGCGGCTAGCTTCTGCAGAGCGTCCCAGGGCGCAAAGCCGCAGGTCTCAACGGCTACATGGATGCCCTGCGCCTGGCACAGTGCTGCCACTGCGAAGGCAAAGTCGGGCTGCATCAGCGGCTCGCCGCCGGTAAGGGTCACACCGCCGCCGGTGCGGCGGAAGAACGGCTTAAGCCGGTCGGCCTCGTCGGCTAGGACCCCCGCCGTAGTCTGCTCGCCCTTGACAACCAGAGCGTGATTGGGACATCGCTGCACACAGAGCAAGCAATC
>JAUWJN010000001.1 GCA_030607655.1 bacterium | reverse complement strand
ACTCAGCTTTCTAACGGCACCCATGCCATCACGGCAGTAGCTACGGATACCCTTACTGTTACTGGCTCGGATACCATAGATGTGACGGTAGATAACTTTACCATCTATGTAGAGGATACCAACGTAGCCAGCGGTGGTTCTACCACGGTCTCGATAAAGATGACCGACACTACCGGCGTGGCCGGCTTCCAGATGACCATCAACTATGATCAGGTCGCCTTGCAGGTAGTGGGTGGCGATGCTGGCGTCCAGCTTGGTGAATCAGCCGCGGCCGCTAGCCCGCTCCTGGTGCGGGATACTACTCTTACGCCGGGCGTTATTACGATAGCGGTAGCCGGTACGACGAACTTCGACGCCGCCAAGGATGAGATCCTCACCATCAACTTCGGCTCCCTTGGGCCAACTGGGGATACCGATATAGACATTGACGAGACTGGCGGAGCGCCTACCCCGCTGGCGTTTAAGGACAATACCGGTAGTGATATTACTCCTCAGCCGGTGGCAGTAGACGGGACGGTTACCGTCCAGTAGGTCTACCGCGTAACGGCGCAACTAACGAAGGGGCCGACCTTCTCAGGCCGGCCCCTTTTTTCTGTGTGTAGAGCTTAGCCAGCTACCAATTTAGAGGAATGGGGGAGGGTTCGAGGGTAGGTAGTTGTCATTGATTTCTATCTCAATATCATCATAAATAATCTCCAGATACTCGTAATCGGCGTCCCAGAGATCCTTCATGTCCTGTGCATCGGGGAAGACACCGTTCATAGTAGGGTCGGGCCAGTCACTGTAGGCCATCGTGTAGTGGTCGACACCTGGGGTGGTGATGTGGAGCGTTGGGAACAGGTCTTTGACATCGGCAATGGAATTACTCCAGATACGGGACAGATTGATTTGAATGGTCTCAGTGCCGTCGCCCGACCATTGGCCGTTGACCCAATTGTAGTGAGCGTACTGGACATCCATATTCACCGCCCCGCTGAATATATTCAGAGCATTCTGTGCCATATCGCGGATGTCTTGAATATCCGAGGCTGATTCGTCCTCTAACAACATATTTATCACTTCATCAGGATCACTACTGACGCGGTTATCTATAGCGTCTATTGTTCTCTGCAGCGCATCCTCAATGGCGTCACCCGCATTGTTCATATCCTGAGCGCTGAGGAGAGTTAAGAAGGGATCGGGCGGGGCATACTCAGCGACGGTCAATATGTTGTTGGCGTTGGCATCGCGTTCCCAGAGGTCAACTTCCCAGTCGTAACTCCCGGCGTCCAGGTCATAAGCTACTAGCTGCAGCCTAAAAGCCCTTACCAGTTGCAGGCCAGCTACTAGGAGATCGAAATCGGCGTGATACAGCTTATAGGTGTCCCCATTGTCTACGTAGGTAATTAGCACAGTGCCGGCCGGAGCCTGGGAAAGAATATCCAGGCGGGCGATAGCATCATTTAACACCGGAAGGATATTGTCGCGGACAACCTGCTGGATCTCCTCAGTGGTGTAGTAGGTATCGGGTATCTGCCCCTGGGGGTACACGCCAGCCTTTGGCCTCTGCCAGGGCCTAACCAGCGCAATGTCCACAGCTTTGTTGATAGCTCGGGACGCACTGTATTTATCCGAAAACGCCAAGGAGGCCACCGACTGGACACCTACCCCATCAAATATGTCATAGCCTAGTTCATCGGCGGCATTCTGCGCCCCCGCGGCCACCAGGGCCAGAGATAGTCCTAACTGCCCGGCTGACGAATTAGGGTCACTATTCACCAAATCAGTGAAGTCAGTCAGCATGTCATCAAGGTCGGAAGTATCCTCAGGTGGGTCACCTTCCCAGTTTTCGAGCAAGGTCACCGCGTCATCTCCAGGCCCCTCAGAGGCTGGAGAAGTGGCTTGGGGCGCATTCAACCCATCGCTAATATCTGCTGAGCCGCCGCCACCATAATGGCCTATGGGCCACTCATCAAGCTTCACCACACAGCGCAGTACCTTGATGGCATCTCCTACATCAGTGGTGCCATTTTCGTTAGCATCGGCGAGTGCATTCGGTGGATCTACGTGCACCACGATAAGCAATATCTTTATGGCATCACCGACGCTGGCCAGCAGGTCCTCATCTAGATCGCCCAGCAGTTCACCCTGCTCCTGGGCAGGATACATTGTCAGGGAGCCGGGGCGGCCAGCCGAGGGTGCTACTTGAGAAAGGGTGGCGGGGCCGCCATCGCCTCCACAGCCTGCAATAATCAAGAGGCCCAACAACATTGGAGCAATCAATATCACGCGGTAGGACATACAAATCCCTCCTATTAAGGCCTAAGATTTATACTTCCTTGTTATATTTTGCTAAAAAGTCTATAAACCCTCTTGTATATCAGCAATAATATACCATACTCAAGGAGAGCACAATAAAGGGAAGCCGCCGAAGCTGTTGACGGGCCCCAAAATAATGCTTTAAGATACTATAGCATATGTCTGTAGATAGTGCAATATAGCGACGGCAACTTGCCAGACATGTTGAGAAAGGACAAATTCTATTATGCCCAGAGTAACGCATACACTTCCGGTCCAAGCTGTAACTTCCGGTCCACTGCATCATTTTTTTGGGTATTATGACAAGATGCAATGGGATGCGACGGGACAGTACCTATTAGCCTTAGAGGTGTCGTTTGCCGATCGGTCTCCTAGCCCCGAGGACAAGGCCACCGTCGGCCTTATTGATTTACAGGCGAATAACAGGTTTGAGCCGCTTGCCGAAACAACTGCTTGGAACTGGCAGCAGGGGGCGATGCTGCAATGGTTAGGATCGGCTCCGGACCGCCTGATTATTTACAATGATCGCGTTGAGGATCACTATGTGGCAGTTATCCGAGACGTCCACAGTGGGAAGGCGACTGTCCTGCCTCGGGCAGTATACGCCGTTAGCCGTGATGGCACACAGGGAGTCTGCCCGAATTTCTCTCGCATACACCGAACGCGGCCGGGCTATGGGTACAACGGTGTCCCTGATGCGTGGGTGGACGATCCTGCTCCTGATGATGACGGTATCTATTGGATGGACCTGACCACTGGGGAGAACAAGTTCATCGTTTCGCTGGGCGAAATTGCTGCCCGGTTCTCCGAGCCCCGACCGGGTGATGGTGCCCATTGGTTTAACCATCTACTACTTAACGATGATGGTTCCCGCTTTATTTTTCTACATCGCTGGCAGAGAGCTGAGGGTTGGGGGCAGCAGATGATCACCGCTAGGCTCGACGGTTCGGACCGGTATTTGCTCATTGACGAAGGGGTGTCGCATTTTGATTGGCGCAACTCACGGCACGTAATAGCCTGGGCGTGGCCGGAGCCCACAGGCCCTCACTACTATTTATACACGGACCAAACCGGCGAGGTAGAGATTGTTGGGGAGGACGTGCTGACTGAGAATGGGCATTGCACCTATTCGCCGGATGACAAGTGGATTTTGACTGATACCTATCCATCCGAAGAACACTATCAGACGCTTATCCTGTATCGTCCTGAAGGTGGGCTCCGGGTAGATATCGGGCGGTTCTTCGCCCCTGAGGAATTCAAGGGAGAGATGCGTTGCGACCTTCATGCGCGTTGGAATCGCGATGGCACGCAGGTCTGTTTTGACTCTACTCACGAGGGCCACCGGCAAATGTATGTAGTGAACGTAGCCGAGGCTGTGAAAGCAACAGACTAATAGGTCTAATTTCTCAGGGAGACGGTGGCAAGAGATGGGGAAGATGCTCCGATCCGGATTAGCAACTCTAATACTTGTCGCGGCTGCTGTCGGTATGCTCCCGGCCTCTCAGGCGGTACTCATTGAAGACTTTGAGACAGGCGCTGGCGCGTGGATGACAAATGATGGGGGAGTAGCGGGGGCCAAGCCGGCCAAGCTATGTGGCATTTATACCACTAGTGATAGTGCGCCTGGCGGGGGCCAGCAGGCAGGAATGATTGAGTTTTTGGAAGGCAAAAGTACCTGGGCTAGTGTGACCATTGACATAAATGGGCAAACTTGGGCGCAAAATAACTGTACAGAACTGTCAATGTGGCTGCGCGGCGATGGTTCAGATAGCGAAGTGAGCGTGGTGTTGCGTGCTTTTTATAACCGCCCGCACAACCCAGACGTAGCTTATAGCCAGCCGGTGTCCCTACGCGGCACGCAATGGCGGAAGCTGGGGCTGCGTTTCTTAGGGTTTAAGGATAAAGACGGCCAGACCCTAACCCGAGATGACTTGCTACATCTGACTCTCTTACAGTTTGTGAAGGCGGGCTCGTGGGAGCCGTGCCGATTCTATGTTGACGAGCTTAGGGCCGAGTCTAAGGCCGGCCCAATAGTCTCTCAACAAGAAGTGTTAGAGCTTGATTTTCGCAGGTGGTCAGGGGCGGTGCGCACGCAGATAGGCTGCAACTTTGGGGCAGCTGGAGCCGCAATCGAGGCTAGCCTGGAGGCACAAGATACAGTTGGCAGCGTTATTCGCGGGCTGGCGCCCTGCGTCGTAAGATTTGTATTAGATGATTATCTGCGACGGGACCAGGAGCAATATGACATTATTCGGCTTAACCAGCACGTGAACTTTATCCAGCGGCAGGGGGCCAAGGCCCTTATTTGCTTACACTCCCCGCCCACGCGCCCTGGCGATGAGGCACAAAAAGGCCAGGGTCTGCGGCAGGTATTCAGGGCAACGGTTAGACGATTAGTAACGCTGCGTGCGGGGGAGCCGTGGGGGCGCTACTATGAATTACTTAGTCAGCCTCTGCTCCAGCCTGATTTGGTAACTACTTATGATGTTATCAACGCCTATAACTTGCTGGCCGACCAAATAATCCAGGCAGACCCAGATGCATGGATTGGAGGACCGGGGCTGGCTTCGCCTTGGGAGGAACATCTGAGCGGTTTCGTAGGAGGCGCCAACCGTCTAGATTTTCTCTCCTATCACTTTTGGGGGGCGCATACTCCGGTAGCAGACGCCGCGCAATTGCTATCGGCAGCCCGCACAGGGCAATCACCTGACTTGCCAGGGCAGCTATCATTTGAGGTCGCTGGCGCCCAGGCAAGATGGCAGCGGCGGCCGCCTCCAGAAGTCTTTGCAACCCAAACAGGCCTAAACTCAGCGACACCAAGTGCTGGGCAGCCGACTTCGGAATACTTTACTGGCAGTTGGCTAGCGATGGCTGCTCTGGCCGCGGCTCCCTATATTGACAAACTGCTATATACTCCTCTGTCAGGGGACAAGGTGGGCTTTGTCGATGAAGAAGGGCAAGCCTCTGCCGTTTATCAGGCGGCGTGGCTGGTGCGCACTTATATGCCCCGGGGCTCAAAGTTATGCCACTGGTTATATCCTGATGATGAAACGATAGTGGCAGCGATCCGCACGGCTACCGCCAACAATGTAGTAATAGCGTATGGGGGAGAGGGACAGCGAGTTTTTGCCATAAAAGTAAAACAAGCAGGCAAGCTTGCTTTAGCCAGGGCCCGTAAAGTAGACCCCTCCGCTCAGCAGATTCAATTCCTGGATTTGCCATTAGCCACGCAACAGACTATTGAGTTAGCCGGTCCCGGCGTGGCGGTAGTTCAGTTTATACAATAAGCCCACTGGGGCTCTCTGCCTCGGCCGGTTACCTTTTCCAGGCGGGTATAAACTCCAGTGGCTTCCAATCCGGATCGTAGCCGTAGATCAGGGCCATCAGTTGGATGATATCGTCCGCTTCTGCCTCGCGGACGTGGGGATTGATGACCTTAAAGCCCTCCGCGGGTTTTTCCTCATCGAACATCGGCTCGACGCGCTCATCACGGAAGTGCACCGGACTATCGAGTTTAAACGGCTCTATTTGATGAACCACTGTCATTGCCTGCTCGGCCGCTTCCCCTGTTCGCCGTCGTGCTTCCTCCGGCGCGCATGTCAGTGCCGAGAAGCGCGAGGTGCCATATTTGACCGGCGCGGTTATTATCCCTGGGATTAACTCCTCCATCTCCTGGCACGCCCACGCATCTCCGGTGCAGAGTACGAACGGGACCCCATAATGGCCGGCTATAGCTGCTTGTAGGCCCATTTCGCCCAAGGAGATTCCATTAAACTGCCAGTCGCGAACCCCAGTATTCATTGTATGGTATAGGCACCCATTTATTGTACCTGCTTTGGCGTGAGCACCCACTATGCCGGTGGCGTCGCAGCTCTCGTCCAGATAGGGCAGCCAGAAGGGCCGCTCCACCCCATTTATGACCTCAGCGCGGGGGTCCATATAGTCCAAGTCAATAGTATATCCGGCGCCGTGCCCATCGTTGACTATCACCTCGGTGGCCCCGCCTGCGCAGAAACCTTCAACCGCCGCATTAACCTCCTCGGCCAGCCACCGCCGCTGTCGGCAGCGGCGCTCGTGGTTCTCCAGGCTCTCGTCTTCACGGTTCTCCCACTGATATACACCAGCTACGCCCTCCAAATCTGTCATCAGGTAGAATTTCATGGTGATGCTCCTTAAATCTGATGCTTACTAAACTTAGGGTATTGCTCCCAGAACGGCTGCCAATCAGGATCATGGCCGTACATTTTAGCTAACAGCGCGGGCATATCCTCGGCTTGGACCTCTCGCGTATGACTATCTATTATCCTCCCAACCGCAGGTGGGTTTTCCGAGTCAAATGCTGGCTCGTAGAATTCCTCGCGAAAAACTATGGGTGTCTCCAGCCGTAGCGACTCTACCTGTTCGATTCTATTAATAGCTTCCCGCGCACCCTCGTATATCAACTCGCGGGCTTTCGCTGGTACGAGGGTCTTTGCCGATAGCCGGCTTAAGCCCACCTTAACTGGCACTGTTATGCACCCGGGCGCCAGCTCCTCCATTTCTTTGCACGCCCAGGCATCTCCGGCACAGAATACGTACGGCACACCGTAATGGCCAGCTAGGAATGCTTGCTTGCCGGTTTCGCCGACGCTGATACTATTGACCCAATGACCACGGACCGGTCGTGAACCGGTGTGGTACAAATTTGCGCCGTATGTTTCGGCTTTCGCGTGGGTACCAATACTGCCGATGGCGGCGCAATTTCCGTCTAACCCTATGCAATACGCGGAGCGCTCTTTGCCGTGGATTATCCGCACTCGCGGGTCAACAAGGTCGAGGTCAATGGTATAGCCGGCACCGTGGCCGTCGTTGACCCAGACCTCACTCGCTCCTCCGTCAAAGAACCCACGAGCGGCAGCATTGACCTCTTCAGCGAGCCAACGCCGCTGCCGACAGCGCCGTTCATGGTTCTCCAGACTAGTATCTTCCGTGCCATTCTCCCACTGATATACCCCCGCCACACCTTCCAGATCACTGACAAGATAGATTCTCATACTAAATCCTCCCTCTTGCTTTGGGCTGCTCTTATTCCTTTTGCCGTCTATTAGGGTTCTTCAAACGAGGGGAAGCCGGCAGGCAAGAAGTGCCGCCGGTACTGAGCATTGGCGAAGCGGTCGGTCATACCGGCGACGTAGTCACACACCAGGCGAGCGCGCTCCTGAGAGGTCGCAGGAGCCGGCGCAGTAATTTCCGCAAAGGCGTCATCATCTTCCATATAGACTCCAAACAGGCTATGGATTATACCTTGAACTTTGGCTGCTTCCCGCAGGATTCGGGGCGAATTATAGACGCTTCCTAACAGGAAGTCTTTCAGGGCGTCGGTAGCTTCGATAATTTCCTTGCTCATATTCAGGCGAGGGCGGTCCTGACTATTCTGGATTAGGTCGCGGACCATCTTACCTACTCGCTGGCTGTGACTGTGGCCGAGAACTTCTATAATATCGGAGGGGACTTGTGCTAATAGTAAGAACCCGGCGCGCAGGCAATCGTCCAGGTCATGATTGACATAGGCGATACGGTCAGCCACGCGGACGACCATTGCTTCCAGCGTTGGGGCATGGACTAAAGCAAAATCATCTTCCAAGTCGCCCATTCCCTTGCTATGGAATAATATCCCCTGGCGAGTCTCCTGGCTAAGATTAAGGCCTTGGCCGCCCCTTTCTATCACATCAACTACGCGTAGGCTATGCTCATGATGAGCAAAGTGGGCTTCGGGGTCGTAGTGGCGATATATTTCGTCAAGGCTATTCTCACCGGCATGGCCGAAGGGCGTATGCCCCACATCGTGGCCCAGGGCCATCGCCTCGATAAGGTCTTCGTTCAGGCGCAGGGCCTTAGCAACGGTGCGCGCAATCTGCGAGACCTCCAGGGTATGCGACAGGCGGGTGCGGACGTGGTCTTCGCGGGCGGCGATAAATACCTGAGTCTTCTGGGCCAGACGACGAAAGGCACGGCACAGATGGATAATTCGGTCCCGGTCACGCTGAAATATTGTTCGCACCGGGCAAGGTTCTTCGGGATACAGACGCCCGGCTGATTCCGCACTAAGCATAGCGTAGGGACTGAGGTATTCTCGCTCACGCTCTTGTATCTGCTCGCGAATGTTCATAATTAGGTCTATTATACCACGACGAAAGCGGGGCGGACAACGCTACAGCAAAAAACACAAGGCAACTCCTGCATATCACCCGAATGCTAACCGGGGAACAATAGGAGGCAGAGCGCCAATATAATAAGAAGGGTTTTCTCCCTCGCGAGTGAATATTATTCACAGTAGTGATATATTGCCAGATATAGGAAGGGATTAGACATGCGTTTGCCACGCTGGTTGTTTGTCGTACTACTCATTGGGTTGGTAGTTAATTGGGGCTGGGGAGAGACTATCCCTGCGGGGCAACAGCCCGAGGGCGGGGGAGAGTCGCCCGTTGAAGCTGAGCCAGTGGCCTCTTTAGCCTACCAAGGCAAGACACTACAGCAGTGGATTGCTCAATTGGCAGACGAAGAACCCTATCGCCGAGCGGCCGCCATCGAAGCATTACAAGCCCTCGGGGAACCGGCCATCCCTGCCCTTATCGTTGTGCTGTCCTATCACCCAGAAGCGGCCATCGAAGCATTACAAGCACTTGGGGAACCAGCCATCCCCGCCCTCATCACTGCACTGTCTTATCGCCCAGAAGCCGCCCCGGAAGCATTACAAGCACTTGGGGAGCCGGCTATCCCCGCTCTCATTGCTGCGCTGCAATACGAGAGTATCCCGATACGGCGGCGTACTGCTGAAGTTCTAGGAAAGATTGGGGTAGTAACGCCTGATGTCATGGCCGCACTCACGAAGGCATTGAGGGACGAAGATCAGCAGGTTTGCGAAAATGCCGCGGAGTCTTTGGTCAAAATATTGGTAGAGCCGGAAGAACCCCTTGCAGAAGCGCGGCCCAGGGGTGAGGAGCTGCGCCAACTCTGGATACTGCCCGAAGAGAGGCAGCTAGCGAACTTGCCTAGGTTTGGCGAAGAGTTGTTTGCGAAGGCTGGAATCGAAGTGGGTAAGCCCCCAGCAAATATGCCCGTCCCTCCAGGATATTTGTTGGGCGCGGGAGATGAATTGGCAATCCGGTGCTGGGGCGAGGGCATCGAGCATCTCAACAGCACGGCAACAGTCTCAGCAGAGGGCAATATTTACGTGCCTTTGTTAGGGGAAATATTTGTCGCGGATGAAAGCTTAGGCACCGCGCGTAGTCTGCTAACTCAAAAACTCCGCGAGTTCTATGCTAACAGTCAAGTCTCGGTAACGGTAGCAACCACGCGGCTAGTAACCATATATGTAACAGGAGATGTAAGGCGCCCCGGGCGCTATGAGCTGGACGGAACCGCAACGGTCCTAACAGCTCTATATGCGGCCGGAGGCCCTAGTACATCTGGGTCTTTACGCAATATTCGCTGGATTAGGCGTGGGCAGGAACCTGTTCATATTGATTTATATCCGTATCTGTTGACCGGCGCGCCTCTTAGTGACCAGCCGCTACGGCCTGGTGACACCATTTTTGCAGGTTCAATTGGACCAGAGATCGGTATAACTGGCCAGGTGCAACGGCCCGCCCGATACGAGGTAACCGAATCTATTGCCTGTGCGGAGGCAATTGCCTTGGCTGGCGGCTTAGCTCCTGTAGCATACGCTCAAAATCTTCAGGTATGGCGAGTAGCTGAGCACCAGCGCCAAGCGGTTATCAATGTGAACCTCCAATTGGACTTATCATCCGGCGAAATGGTTGGAGCTGACTTCAGACTACAAGGAGGAGATGTGGTAGTAGTTCCAGCAGTGCTCCCAATTCCTGAGAATGCAGTGCGGATCAGCGGTGCGGTGCGGCGACCAGGAATCTATGAGGTAGAAGAAGGGATGCGACTCAGCGACGTCATACGGGTGGCAGCCCAAGGGCTGGATGAAGGAGCTTACCTGGAGCGCGGCGAGATTAAGCGCCTGGATGCCCACAAGCAACCTCAGCATATAGGCTTTTCAGTAAAGGAGGCTCTAAAGCAAACCGAAGAAGTTGATATTGTCGTTAAGCCGTACGATGATATCCGCATCTACTATCGCGAGGAGATTACACCCTTAACTTATGTTGAGGTCCGCGGGCCGGTGCAAAATCCGGACCAATACCAGTGGGTAGAGCAGATGACAGTGCGGGACCTGATTGACCAAGCTGGCGGAGTAACCGACGAAGCTTATTTGTTGCAGGCACGCCTATTGCGGCTACAGCCTGATGGCAATCGCCGAGTTTTGAAAGTAAGGCTGGTTGAGGCCTTGGCTGGCGACATAGACGCTAACCTAGTGCTGGCGGCTGGCGATATATTGGAGATACCTACTCAGGAAGCGGCAGTATCGCCGCGGCAGGTGCATATTGATGGGTTCGTGCAGCGCCCTGATAGTTACCAATACTATGCGGAGATGAAAATAAGTGACCTTGTTTTCGCCGCTGGGGGCCTGATGCCTGGCGCTGCCCACAAAATCCAATATACGCGGGGGCGCCAACCCGGCACACCTAAGATCCAAGAGATTGAGCTAAATTGGGAGCAGGAAGATCAAGTGACAGTTGTGCCTGATTTGCTGCTGAAGCCTGACGATCAAGTTACAGTGCTGGGAGTAGGGGACTTTAGGCAGCAGGCAGAGGTGGTTGAGGTAAACGGGCAAATGACTACCCCGGGGGCCTATATACTCCGTACCAGCACCGAAGAAACTGAGACAGTATACGACTTGCTACAAAGAGCTGGGCCCCTGCTGGCTGATGCCAATGTAGATGGCATTATAGTATATCGCCCGACGGAAAAAGCAATGACCCTCAGCCAGCAGCAAAACCTACAACAGATTATGAGAATGTATAACCGAGAGACGGCCGGCCCTGTTGTAGCAGAGAAAGAGGCGTGGCAGCGGACTGTACTAGGCGAGCAGACGATTGTACAAGCCGCTGAAATTTTTACGCAGGAAGGAGCTGCCACTGTTGCATTTCCTCCCCGAGTACTGTCGCTAGCAAACTGGATAACTGGTATCCCCATAGAGGGACAAAGGCTGCTAGATACCCAAGGGCAGGAGGGCGATATTCCATTGCGTGGCGGTGACACTATCGTTGTGCCGCCGCGGAAGCATACGGTGGCGGTATTAGGCTCTGTCGTCCGGCCTGGTACGGTACTGTATCAACCGCAGGCTAAACTCGCCGACTATATAAGGAAGGCCGGTGGTCTGACTGATGACGCAGCTCAGCAGCGGACGGTGGTAATACGGGCTAACAGTGCTACATACCTAGCATCGGACATCAGAGAGATTAGGGCTGGCGACATAATTCTAATCCCATCAGATTATCTGCTGCGGACCATACGTACTCAAACGGGATTTGAGCGAGTGCTTAGGGCCTTAGGCCCAATAGTGGGAGCCTTGTTGCTGGCCGGCTAAGCCGACACAGTTTGCTAACAGGAGCCCGCGCCCAGCATTATCAGCAGCAAGCTACCCAAAAACAACGGGCGCTTTACTCTCCGCCAACTTCAGGCACTAATCTCCCTGTCTACAAGCTATCAGCAGTTTCGTATTTCAATAGAATCATGAGGGCATAGCTATGGCAATAAAGCAATCGACAGGAGCACGCATCGGCCTATCCGGCAACCCATCAGATGGATTTGGAGGCAAAGCGATCGCGAGTGTGATTGGCAATTTCCAGGCTACTGCTACACTATCTGAGGGCTCACGGCTTTGCATAGGCCATCAGGACGCGCCGACTTTAACTACTTTTCGCGACCGCGACGACCTAGCTAATAAGCTCCAGAGGGGGGAATTGCCGGCCGCCGATAAGTTAGTAGCAGCCACGTGCAAAAAGTTCTGGGAATATTGTGCTAGCCATTTAGTACAATTGCCGGATAACAACTTCGAGCTTCGCTACGAAAGTAGCATCCCCCTCCAGGTGGGCTTAGGTGGCTCCAGCGCAATTATCACTGCTGTATTTAAGGCGCTTATGGAGTTTTACCGGCTCACCGAGGCAGATATCCCTAAGCCGATTCAACCTAATATAGTCCTAAGCGTAGAAACCGAAGAATTAGGAATTTGGGCCGGCCTCCAAGACCGCGTCGTGCAAGTATACGGGGGTACTGTGTATATGGATTTCAATGATGAGTTTATGAAGAGCCACAATCACGGCATCTACGAAAACCTCGACATATCACTGCTGCCCCCCTTATTCCTGGCTTATTGCGCGAAACCAACTAATTCTGCGAAGGCACACGGACAGATGCATGCGCGCTATAAGCAGGGTGACCAGCTAGTAATTGCGACAATGAAAGAAATTGCCGAACTTGCTCTCAGCGCTCGCCAAGCGCTGAAGGCAGGCCAAACCGATCTGCTAGGAGAGTTAATGAATAAGAATTTTGACCTCCGGCGCCGTCTATATGGTGATGACCATCTAGGCGCTATAAATCTGGAGATGATTAGCATTGCTCGCGAATTGGGTCTCCCCGCCAAGCTCCCTGGGTCCGGAGGGGCAATCGTCGGCATCTGCAGCGACGAGAGGCTTCCTGAGGTGCAGAAGAAATTCCAGCAGCACGGATATGCGTGCTGCCGAGTCCATCCGACAGCGGGGGACCCGTGATTCGCCTCTACCCTAAGCCCCAGAAAATGATTATCGATGAGGAGAAAGTGCTTCCTGTCCGGGGCAAGCACGTCACAGTTGTTACGGACAACTGCGATGTCCATGCCTGCATGATCAAACTTTCCACCGAATACCTCAGCCGCCTATTTGACACGTCTGGCCCAGAAGACAGGAGAGCGCCACTTGTCATCACTTTGAGTGTGGACGAGAACATTCTGGAAGACGCTACCGGCCAAGCCTACATCCTCACCAATGACTGCTCGGGCACTATCTCAATAGTAGGCTCGTCCGCGAACGGCGTGTTATATGGTGTCCAGACGTTGACCCAGATATATGAGCAGGCCACCCCCAATCTCCCAAAATTCGAGGTTGAGGATTGGCCTGATTACAAATACAGGCTGGCAGCCAATTGGCTACAAAACTATGAGGTTGCGCGATGGGGTTATGACCGCGGCCAGGGCATTGCGAAGTTCATTGAAGCCGGGAAGCAGCGTATAGACTGGGCTTTGAAGTACAAGATCAACATGATTTACCTGGATTGCTCCTATGCCGACTTCAGGATCCAAATGTTCCCTGGCTTTAGCCAAATAGCCTCAACCCTTAACAGGTATGCACGAGAGCGCGGTATCCGGCTTATGTCTGGCGGAACCACTGCCTTTGGAATGAGAAACAGAACCTCCTACCCAGACGGGGAGACCTACCCATGTATGGGTATTGCATACCCAGAGGACTAGCAAGACGCATTCACTGGCGCGTGGTGTGTTTCCAATGAAGAAGCGTGGCAAATCAAATGTGCAAAGCTGCAGGACTACGTAAAAGCGGGCGAACCGGGCGCTTTGTACCTGCACAGCTTTGACAGAGGCTTCTATTGGGACACCACAGAAACCTGGAAGTCGCGATGCACGCAGTGCCGAGAACTGTGGTCTGATGACACCATAGAATCTCCGCGTGGCATGGCCGGGGCATATGCTTACATCGACAATATGTTGTGCGAGGCAGTCTTCAGCGTAAAGAACGAATCCACGGGTTACGATGCCAGGAGAGATTGCATCATCGGGCTGGTCACTCCTCCATACACCTATTACACCGAAGACGATGACGATTGGGAGGGGGAGCTGCGGTTCTATGAGCAGTTTAGCAAAGGCTTAAAGTACGTTGACAACGTTCAGCTAATAATAAGGGAGCAAGGTTGCCGAAAAGAGAAAAATTCGCTGAGGGTCAAAGAACTTGCGGATAGAGTGAAGCAGAACGCAAACGGCCACGGGATATTCGTTATTGTTTTCGTTGGTCCCCCTGGTGCGGGCGCGGCCAGAAAATGGGCTACTCCCGGCGTTACTTATACCAGATCTGTTGTTGCCACACCCGTTTTCTACTCAACATTTGACGGCGCGGCGACGGTTGCCTCAATGGAGGCAGTCAGTGACCGAGAGGTCAATATGATATTCAGCGCTGACTTTTCGTGGAACTCAAAAACTAACAGGTTCCACGAGCTGCCAGAGAGTGATCGAGAATGGGTCAACATATACCACGGTGCCTATCGCGGGCACTATTATCCTAATGAAGTCTACGGCGAGCATGGTGCGGTCATGGAGGTTTGCAGGGCTATTTATGGTGAGCAGGCCGGGACGCATATTGCCAAGGCACTATGTTTACGATTGATTGACCAAACAGAGATCATCCCCCTTTACCATCCGGAATCTCTCATATGCGGCAGGCGTAACTGGAATCCCTACCTGGACAAAGGCACCTTTCGAGAATGCATGGAGTACTGGGTTCAAACCAAGGTCCTGACAGAGGAGGGCTTGTCACTGCTCAGGCGCGGAAGGGCAGAGACAGACTTTCACCAGGAATATGCCGGTGATATTGACTGGAAAATCCAGGTAACGGAATTGGGCCTGGTAAGGCTGGAATTTCTCCGCCTGGAGTCAAAGCTAGGCTTTGACGGTGGCAACGGGGCGCTAGACCGCGGGGTGGGGGAGTGCGAAGTTCTTCTTCGCCAGGCTGAGGAGTTCATCAAAAAGAATTTCCCGCCGGCGGCAAATCAGTTTTTCCAGGGCCTCGACATGCAGGCATCTGAGGACAAGTGGACGCCCCAGGACAACGTCATCTTCCCCGAAAACGGACTACTGTCTAATATGAGACTATGGGAAGAAATGCTGTGCTCATTCGGCCAGGAGCTAGACCAGTTAAGGTTGCATCTAGAAAACAGCTTCAAGAAGAACCTAAGCAACAAAGATGCATTCTCAGCGGGGACTGGCCCAGTACCAGCGCCTCACTGGGGCTTTGATGGTTCTCAGCAGTAATGCCGTTGAGCTGACCGAGGCCGATATTTTCGTTGCTCGCCCCTCAAACAACCCCGCCAGTAGTGCTGCAGCCAGCTTCGCATAAGTTATATTATGTTAAACAGCAGCCCTCGGCAAGCCATTGATATCCTCTGCCTTAGCCATGCTATAAATAAAAAATCCGGTCGCGAAACTGCTCCAGTAACCGGGCGTTATGCTCATCACCGCCGTCGAGGTTAGCACTCATAAACACTGGCGGTTCAACTCCTCGCTCAACGAGATTAGCAACGGTCTGGCACAGCACAGCATTCACCACCACACATCCCAGCACAGTTGAGAGGGGGCCGGTCTTTTGGGGCAGCTCGGGCACCTGGACAGCGCTGTCCCCTTTGGGCACACAGTTATCAATTACCATATCACACAGCTCCATCAGCCGTTTGCCACTGGGATGACGGCTGGTGACCGCCCGGCTGTACTCAACTGAAGTTATCGCAATTGTTGTAAGGCCTCGCTCCGCTGCCGCGATGGCCATATCAATAGCCACCGCATTGCGCCCCGAGACCGAAGCAATCAGGAGGGCATCACCTGCGCGTGCGGGGCTGTTTTCCAGCAGTATACGCCCCAGCCCCAGGAGACGTTCGGTTTCTGACGTCTGCGGCGCAGGAATAACGGAAAGATCCATGCCATGGGGATAGATGGGGTTTACGAGCATTAGCCCCCCGCTTCGATATACCATCTCGGCGGCAAGGGCAAAGGAATGTGTAGCCCCAAACGCGAAGATGGTATGTCCCGACGCTATGGTCTCCGCCAGCAACTCAGCGACTGCCTTAATCTGGGGAAGCTGCGTAGTGCGCAGTTTCTGCAATAAATCACTTGTCGCGTCAAAGTACACTTCTGCCGACATAATACTTGCCCCTTTCTAAAGAACATTGAGCAGTAGTGCCGTACTTCTTTGCCGTTATCTAATATCCAACCCGGTTATACTCGGCCTGCTGTTTCTCGTTAAATTCCGACCCGCCTTCGCGGTTTACGCTCATGTAGACATGCGGCTGGAGGCCCTGGGCCAGCATTTTCTCAATAACCTGGGCACAGATCATCCAGCAGACAATAGTGTTTGCAATGCCGGAGAGCGGGAATACAGGTGCTGGAAGCCCCTCCACTTCCAAACAGGCATCGCCGTAGGGCACGCAATTGTCAATGACAATGTCGACCACCTCGAAAAGCCGCTTGCCTGAGGTGTGCAGCGACTGAACTTGTTGTGTATATTGCAGAGACATGATGGCAATAACGGTGACGCCGATCTCGCGGGCCCCAATAGCCGTGGAGATGGGCCGAGAGGAGCGCCCCGAGACGGAACCGGTTATCAGGCAGTCGCCGCTGCGGAGCTGACTGGAGCGGACTGCCACTCGGGCCGCTTCAAGCTCTGCGTCGAATGGTTCGGGGCGGGGACGATCTTGCAGCGCGTCCGCGATGGGACTATTCACCTGCCAGTTAAAATTAAAGCGCTGAGCGGCCATCAGCCCCCCAGCTCGGTTAAGCAGGTCGCCATCGTTGCCATGGCCTAATGAGCTAATGAAAAAGCCGTGACCGCTAGCCAGGGCTACAGCGATAGCCTCGGCCGCCACGTCTATCTGCATATCCTGGGCAATTTCGATCTTATCTATCAGCTCCCGCACTTTTTGCAAGTATTGGTGCTGAAGCATATCAAACACCTCCAGTGGCATCGGACGGCCTTGGAATAACGGTATTTACGCGGGCTTCAGGGAAGGCCTGTTGGGTTGCCACGACCCGGTCACGGATTTCACCGGTAACCGGCAAACCCACCTGTTGCATGCCCACAAACGCGGCCCCCACGGCAGGCTTTACCAGTGGCACTGTGGGCACTAAGGTCGGGTCGTGCTGTAGAATCTTTTCGGATAATATCTGCCAGTACATCGGCGCGCCCTGGATGACCCCGCCAATGCCGATTACGGGGTAGGCTTGGCCGATTACGTCCAGCTTGTCAAGGATAATTGCGGCTAGCTCGGCCAGGCTCTCTGCCCCTTGGTGCAATATTGCGAGCGAAATGCGGTCACCGGCCATAGCTTGCTCGGTTACAACCGGGGCCAGCGCTGCGATTTCCTTGGGCCCCATTTCGCCGGTGTACACCATAGTCCAATTCAACTCAAAGTCTCCTATAACTTTGGGTATGGCCTCGGCCAGGCTTGTTCGTTTCCGGGCTGTCCAGGAAGCTTCCCAGGCAGCCTTTAGTCCTCGTCTCCCAATATCATAACCGCCGCCTTCGTCTCCCAAAATGTACCCCAGCGAGCCAAGATGGATTTCCTTGCCTGCCGGAGTGCGGCCGTGGACAAAGGAGCCGGTGCCGGCGAGCACCACAATACCCCAGCTCCGCAGGGCCGCGCCGTACAAACGGTCCATTTCCCCGACCGGTAATTGGTGGACGGTGATATTTTGAGCCGTCAACCACTCCTGAACCACATCGTCCAACGTATCGCCGCAGACCCACAGTTCACCAGGGAAATTTTCGCCTAAAGCCCCGGCCATGGCCTGCCTATAAGACTGGATGACGGCTTCTGCGGGGATATAGGTCGTACGGGTAGATCCCCCTGTTCCCCAGCCGAGGACGGTTCCAGTCTCGTCAATCAGGGCTACGTCGCACTTCGAACCACCGCCATCAACACCTAAAAAGAATCGCAATTAGGCCTCTCTCCTCTCAGACAGTTCAAGAGCTAGAACTGGAAAGCTCTGAATTGCGAGCGGCCGATCCAACAGTTCCCTTGTACGTTCTCTGTTGGCATCACATTCCCTGCTAAACATTCGCAGTTTATGAATAATTGGTTCATACTTAGCGTGCAAAAGGTGACCCTAGGGTCACCTTTTATTGCAGAATTATGTACAAAATGTGAACAAATTATTGCAGGGTCGTGCACAACCACCTGGCCAGCATAGCAGATAGGGTAGTTAACTACCAGAGAGCAACAAGGGGATAGATTAGCAAACGACCTTATACAGGGTTAGCAAGGCCATAATTATAACTAAAGTAGCAATAATCTCTTTAAGGATTTTTTGGTGCCAAACCGTTGAGTAGTTACCGCCGCTACTGGTGTTGATAGTACAGCCCTGACCGCTAAATAAAATGGATGTCTACGGCGTTTATAACCCCCGAAAGGAGCTACATCAGCGCTCGCATTAGGGTCAATACGCCAAGGAACACGCAGCCAGCAGACACAGCGATAGTGAGTTTGGCCGGCGATATGGCTCTGACCGTCGCTGCCCCAAGGACTGCCGCTATAGCACCGCCGACTATCATTCCTCCGGCTAGAGGCCAAAAGATGTGGGTGCCACCCACCAGGTAGCCCGCTAGACCTCCCACACAAGTAAACGCTTCTGCGAGGGACGTGATGCCAATTGCTTCGCGGGTTGCCACGCCACTGACAACTTGGCCCGACGTGATAAGGGGCCCATAACCACCCCCCATGAAACCCTTGTTTGCTGCTGCAATGAGACCAAGAACCCCGGCTCGCGGCCAGGAGAAGCGCAGGCGCATACGGCCGGCCAAGGCCACAAGCACCCCCATAGCCAAAACTATGATCCCAGTCATGACTTTTATTGTCGCCTTGGGCAATTCCAAGGCTACTGTGGCCGCGATGCTCCCTCCAACCAACCCGCATACGCCGAGCAGGAGGCCGAGCTTCAGGGCGGTTTTGCCCGGCCGGAGGTCAACATTGCCAAGGGAGTGGTGACTATAGGCCGCCAGAGAGCCCGAGATCAGTTCCTGCAGGAGCACCGCGGGGACGATCTGCAAGGGAGCGAAGCCCAGCAGCAGAAGCATGGGCGTGAGAGTCGTCCCATAACCCATACCTATCGAACTGTCCACATACTCGGCTACAAAGGAGAGCACGACAGCCAGCCCGAAGACCAGCCAGCCGCGATGGTGTACTATCGCAAAATCCACGCCTTTCCCCAGTACCGCGAGAGCGACCGCACCGCCCACGAGGAGGATAGCAGACGTAATCCATACGACGACCAGCGCGCGCTTGAAGCGCCGCCGAAAGCTAACCGGCAGGGCCTGCACGAAGTTCATTGCACTTACTCCTACCGTACTTTTGGGCAGTACGGCGTCATCACGCCGGGCAGATATATCTGAGCCGACTATTAAGAACCAATGTAGGTAAGCTCTACAAGCTTGTCGATTACCATCTGGGCGCAGGCCTCTGCGTCAACCTGATCTGTGCGGGAGTGTACTTCAGGGCTCGCCGGCACTTCATAGGGCATGTGCATGCCGGCGATGTCATTGACCTCGCCGCTCGCCGCCCGGGCATACAGGCCCTTAGGGTCGCGCTCCTGGCAGACTTCGGTGGGGCAGTCCACAAATACCTCCACAAATCTAGCGCACCATGCCCGCGCCCGGTCGCGATGTGAGCGCAGGGGCGAGACGGCAGCAACAATTACGTTCACTCCATACTTCGAGAGCATCTGGCCCATCCACGCCAGGCGCTTGGTGTTCTCATCCCGGGCTTGGGCCGTATATCCCAAATTGGGGCTCAGATTAGCGCGGATTTCGTCGGCATCCAGGTTTTCGACTGGCAGCCCCCCAGCACGTAGCTTGTTCTCCACAAGGCTAGCAATAGTTGATTTGCCCGAAGCGGGCACGCCAGTAAACCATATTACAGTGCCGTGGTCGTTCATGGTTCTCTCCTATCAGCTTATACTATCTATACAACGCTGGTTCCCTCAAAATCAACTGGGATTTGAGTGCCCAGGAGCTTCATCACAGTCGGCGCCACATCCATAAGTTGCAGCCGCGCCAGCCTTTCCCCTCTCTGCTCGCCAGGGAGGCTCAATACGAATATGCCATCATAATCGTGGACAGCATCATCAGGGCCGATTTCCGTATCAGAGCTGTGCAGACTGGCATTTCCCAGGCTCTCCCCGGCCCGCCAGTACAAGTCATCAAAATACACGAACAAATCAGGAGCCTCCTGGACATAGGGCCCGCTGAATAAATCCTGGGGCCGCAGGGCCCGCGTGTTCATAACGCGTCCTTGATCATCTGTAACCTGAGTCAGTCGGTTAATGAGATCATCTCGTACGCTCTCATATTCACCAGGTGTCACTGTCCCCTGAGGCTCCCGCCCCTGCACATTCATAAAGACGCGCGAGTAATATCCGCCCCAGGCCCACGCGACAGTCTTTGACCAGTCCACCAAATCAACGGAGAATTTGGTCGGGCCGTCTATAGGCGCGTTGAGGGTCAGGAGCCCTTGCTTAATCAGCCAATCATTGATGTTAAAGGAGCCCTCCATTCGCTTGGCGCCGTGGTCAGACACTACCATAATGGCGGCATCCTCACCGGCCATACTAACCAGTTCACCCAGTTGTTGGTCCAGATGTTTGTAGTAGTCCCGGATGGCCCTCTCGAATGGATTGCCGGGCTGAAACTTGCGATGCTGCGGATCGTGATACTTCCAGAAGCCGTGTTGGATGCGGTCGGGGCCCATATACACCATCATAAAGAAATCCCAGGCCTCCTGCTCCCACAGGTACTTCGCTACAGCGAAACGCTTGTCAGTAATCTGGTAAATCTGGTCGAGCAACCGTCCTTTATCGTCAGTGCGAAAGTTCTCACAATCAATTATGTAGCCGTCAGCCACGCGGTCAATATCTGTCTTCAACTCTGGTGGATGGGTATACTGGCTGTCGGTGCCAGGAGTCAGGAAGCTGGAGATCAGCACACCATTAACCGGCTTGACCGGATAGGTCTGAGGCACATTAAACACAGCGCACCGCTTGCCCCGGGCGCCCAATATATCCCACAGTCGTCTAGCCCGTACCGCCGCGCTGGTGGCAATCCACATCCCGTCGTATTCACCAATCTTGCGGTTGCGGAATCCGTAAAACCCCAATTGGCCCGGATTCTTAGAGCTGACCATACACGTCCACGCGGGCACGGTAATCGGCGGGTCGCTGCTGCGCAGGGGCCCGCTCAGTCCCTGGTTAACCATCCCGCGCAGATTGGGCATCTCCGCCAGCCACTCGTCCGACAGCAAATCGGCGGGCGCGCAATCCCAGCCGATGATAACTACTCGATTTATCGCTGCCATGTCACAAGTGTCCTTCCACTGTCACATAGTACTCCGGTATTCAAGGCGGGATTAGCTAAACACACCTGCTTGCCAATGTGTCTAATAGTGGGCTAAGTCACAAAAGGATTGTCGAACTGCTGAATAACTGCGAAGACCTCAGGGCGCATAATCTCGGGCGGGGGTGCCTCTCCTTCGGTGATAAGCTGGCGAATTTTTGTCCCGCTGAAGGAAATCTGCCACTCCTTGCCGTGAGGACAAGTCCGGTTGCTGGCTACCCGTCCGCACTTCTGGCAGTACCAGAAATCCCCACGGATAGTAATGGGGCGGATCCCCAAGTCGGCAAAGCGCGGCTCATCAAATATCTCAATGGCGTCCTCTTCGCCATAGTAATCGCCGACTCCGGCGTGGTCACGGCCAATTATTATATGGGTGCAGCCGTAGTTCTTCCGCATAATCGCGTGCATAATGGCTTCTTTCGGCCCGGCATAACGCATCACAAAAGGCAAAATGTTAAGAAACACCCTGTCCTTGGCATAGTAATTGTCAATGAGGGCTTCATAAGTGGCCAGAATAACATCGTCGCGGAAGTCTCCCGGCTTCTTCCTGCCGATAACCGGCTGAATGAACAAGCCGTCTACCAGCCCCAGGACCGTCTTCTGCAGCTCCTCGTGGCCCCGGTGGGGCACGTTGCGGGTCTGGAAGGCACACACTGTCCGCCAGCCCCGCTCCTCGAACACCGCACGCGTTTCCACCGGGGAGAGATTAAGCTTCTCATAGGGGCCGCGGTTATTGTCGAGCAGTTCCACCTTCCCCCCTACCAAATAGTCGCCACGCTCGTAGAACCCCTTCACCCCCGGGTGGTTGCTATCAGTAGTCCCGAAGACCGCTGCTGCCGCCTTCTGTTTATCCCAAAGGTAAATATCTTCCACATCCAAGATGGCTAGCGGCCTAGCCTGGCCATTCTCCACCAAGCAAGTTCGCTGGCCCTCGGGGATAGCATCTCGGCTGGGCACGTCGAAAATAATGGGAATAGTCCAGGCCACCCCCGAGGCCAACGCATCACTTTCTATGATGCTCTGGAAGGCCTCCGAGGGTGTAACCCCCTCCAGTGGGCTGAAGACGCCACGAGCAATATTCCTTACCTCAGTAGCCAGTTCAGAGTTAACTTCGACCCGGGGTAGGCCTCTGGCTTCCTTAAGAGCTTCCTGAAGGGCTTCTCCCTCTAACACTCGGTTCGTCAGCTTGCCGCCGTGTGGCGCAATCACTGCAACAATCACTCCTGAGACTGGGGGCCAGGTGGAAGCTTATAGATACCCCAGCCTGTGCAGGTGTTCTTTAACCCGCTGAAGTTCTTCCTCCGAATATACCTCGTCCTCTGCCCTATTATGCACGCTAGCGATGTCCCTTAGAACATACACGACGAAATCCGTTACCGAGTTATATCCAGATTCCTCGATGAGCTTGCCTATTCTGTTATATAGGGGCCGAGGGATCTTAATGGTGACCTTATCGCTCTGGCCAGGCATAACCACTTACGCTCCTATAACACTCTTATGAGAGCGTAACACATTCGGCAGGTACTGTCAATAGCTGGCCGGCGAGGTTGCTAGGTAGCAAGGGTTGGGGTAGAGATGGCCCTTCTAAGACATAGAGAGGGGCTAGAACTGTTGAGCGGACTCGATGGGGCTATCTACTGTAGTGTCTCGAGCAAGCTGCGGGCCTAACCAGACAAAATTCTACTATTGCGGACTGCTTCTTGAATTGCAGATAGAGTCTTTTGGGCCGTGTCCTGCCAGCTAAATCGTCGCGCCTGCGCAAATCCTCTCTCGCGTAAATTATCGCGCAGTTGGTCGTCACTAATAATTCGCACTAGTGCCTTGCGAAACTGCCTCTGATCTCTGGGGTCAAACAGTAAGGCGGCCTGACCTGCTGCCTCCGGGGCCGCGGTAAGATTACTGCATACGACCGGGCAGCCACACTGCATTGCCTCGAGTACCGTCATCCCAAAACCTTCAAATAGAGAGGGCATTATGAAGGCGGTAGCACCACTGTACAGTGCCGGCAAACTGCCCTCGTCCACGCGGCCCAATAGTCTTATCCTGTCCTGGTGGTGACTAGCGCGGATCGCGGCCAGCAGTTGGGCCGAGCCGGAACCAGCCCGCCCGGCCAGCACTAGCTTCCCTGTCCACTTCTCCCCTATCGCCTCATCATACGCCGCGACCAGCCCTGCTATATTCTTATGCCGATGGGCCGTGGCCACGCATAGTAGATACTCACCTGCTATATTGTACTTGCTCCTTACCTGGGCCATAGCCTCCGGCGAGGCGGGCCGGAATTCAGTCCCGGCCGCCAGCAGGACAACTCGTATTTTCTCGGGAGGTTGGCCGAGAAACTTAATGACGTCCCCGCGGGTATACTCTGAGCTGGCTATCGTTAGCGCTGCCGCCTGCGCTGATCGCGGCAGTGCCCAGGTGAGAAATCGTCGTTTCGTCCATGAAAAGTTTTCGGGGTAATGAAACGCCTGTAAGTCATGTATGACCTGTATCGTCGGTGCTCCCAGATTCGGCGGTACTATTCCGCCGACACATAGCAGCGCCTCTATTCCCTCTGCCCTAGTCCGGGCCGCCAGAGCAGTCTGCTCCCATACGGCGCGTAGCGGCCGCCATTGACTGTATATGGGACAGGTCGCCTCACGGAAGTTCTCCGCCACTAATCCCAGGCGCGCGCGCGCTTCCCTGCTTACAAAAATAACATATTCATTGTTACTGTCAATCTCTTGCAGGGCCGCTACCTGGTGCCGCAAATATGTATCTACCCCGGCCTGGCGGCCCGGTGCCCATGCTAACGCATCAATTCCAATCCGCATTAGAAGTGCCTGTCTCTTCCCCCCTAGCGCCAAAAGCTTATAAACACTACACGCAGGAAATCCGCTCTTGGGGTTCGCAAGTTCACCCCGGGGAAAAGCCAGCTCCCCGCGCGCCTTCTGCCTTCGGGCAAGGCCTGTCGCAGACTGTCCTTCGCCTGCTATCGCAGGCGCGGAACTGCGCGGGCAACTCTGGCAAAGCTTTTAATCTGCGCCTAACTTCAGCCCCTCGAAATCAACCCGCAGGTCTATTACTGTCAGGCGCCGCCGCCTTAGTTCGTCCTCAAGGTCTTTTGCGCTCTGGGGAGATTTGGCGAGGAATAGCAGGCAACCTCCCCCGCCTGCTCCGCAGGGCTTACCCCCAACGGTCATCGGGGCGGCCAGGTCAAATAGTTCGTCTATCTGTTCGTTGGTGGTGGAGCTGTCCAGGTCCCGGGCGCATTCGAACTGAACAGTCAACAACTCGCCAAAGCGCTCAAGGTTGCCTGTCTCCAGACAGCCCTTTGCCTCATACGCGGTATCGCGAAGCGTAAACAGGGCACGTACAGTTTCTTGCTTGCCCGCCCGGAAGTTAGCCCAGACGTTCCGATGAATACTAGAAGACAGCCGCGATTTGCCAGTGTAACACAGCACCAGCATATCCTCGAGTTGCTTCACGTTTTCCGCAGGCATTTTTACTGGATGCCGACGGACCTCGTCGGCATCAAACTCAAACAGGTTGATCCCGCCCACTGCCGAGGCATACTGGTCCTGCTTACCGCCAAGGATCCCCAGCGTCCCTTCAACCTTATATGCCAACTCCGCAGTGTCCATTCTGTCCTCCACTGTCTCCACTGGCGTACGCCTGGCTAATGATAGCCACACTACATTTAGCGCCGCCGATGTGCCCAGCCCACTGCCTGCGGGTATCGTACTTTCGTATTGCACCCTCAGGCCCGCCTGTGAGGTTGCGCTATACTTCCCGCTAGGCCCCGATACCGTCTTGCCTATCTGATGGCTCTCTTCATCCTCATAAGTATCCAGTTGCCCGCTCACATAAAGCTGTATGGCGGCATTGAGAGTCGCTCCGGTGAAGGGCTCATAGAAATCTGGCACGTCCGTCCAAGCCCCGGCAAAGTCAACTCTGACTGGTGCGCGGCTTCTTATCAGCATCGGCTCGCCCCTTCCCAGCGTGGTAATTTATACCATTGTGGCTAGGGTTATGTTTTGACCAGAAGCCTGCCCCGTGCGCAGAAAATAGTGACTAACGCTATCAGCACCAGGCACACTATCAGCAGGCCAATATGTCCGCCCATCAACCCACCCCGGAAGATAATCATAAAGAACGCAACGGAAAATGCGTAGGTGAATAGGGCGCCCTCATTAGCGGGGTGCTGGCGGCGGTATGCGTAGGCTACGCCGTATATCAAACCGAGCAGGACACTTTCCAGCAGCGCTCCGCCCCACCCAAAATTCAAATACCCCTCCCCCGCCGGTGGTAGAGCCATCGAGGTCGTTCGGCCCGGCCGTAAGACCCGATTGAACAAGTTGCGCATGGGCTTGTCCGCGTATAACCATCGCGGCACCATCATCGCTAGCGCATCCAGATACCCCCGCCCCCATTGATAGTCTATTCGCTGCGGCACTCCGCCCGCTGCCACCATAAGTGCATCAAACGAAGTCAAATTGCGCACCAATAACCAGCCTGCCATTCTGGCGTATGCCAGAGCATGGGGCGGCGCCATCGCCCAAGCCGCCAATTGCAATCGGGGTAGCGCCAATGCCACAGATATCATCATTACTACTAGGCCTATTATTGCCAGACTCCTTAGACTTAGGCGTTGGCACTGATAATGATAGATGGTCACTGTCATCAGTAGTGGCACTAGCAAGGCGCTGCGCTGGCCGTGCATGGCCAGCATTGGCACGGTCATGATCGCCACAGCAACCATAGCTAATCGGCCAACGTTCCCCCACAAGTATTGCATCCAGGCCAACGTCAAGGCCAGTGCCAGCCCGGCGGCACTCAGGACAACCAGAACCCCCTGGCCGACGGCTAGGCCTGTGCCATATCCGGCGAAGCGGGCGGCTACTCCCCCGCTGCGCCACATCAAAAGCACCCAACAGGCCATGCCCAATACCCACAGCCCGCCGATTGCTACCGCAACCCTTCGCTGGCCCCAGCCACTGGCGGCCTGGGGTATCCAACGAGCGATAATCTTGCTGCCCCGCAATTTGTATCCCCACGCAAATCCTAACACTGTCAATGCCACTAGCCCCAACGCCGTATGTATATGGTGCGATGTCTTCTGCCCTATGGGCTGCATCCCTAGCGCCAGGCTGACCGGCCGCACTACATAATATAATACTACCGCCACCAGGAATAGTACCGGTGGCGCTAGCCAATCCTGTCTCGCCCGTCTGGCCATTACTATCAACCATCCGGCAACTACTAATGCCAGGCCCCCTAATAGTAATACAGGGCTGGCGCCAGCGGTGGTTGCTATCGCGCCAACGCTTATACCAACAACGGCCCCAGCTATACACAGGCCCGCCCATTGGCGGATGATCTGATTTTTCTCGGCGCTTGTGGAGAAGCTCACTTTCCCTGGGGCTGGTCCTCCTTCACTTCGCGGGGCGCGCTACTCGCCAGCTTTATGTTAGGCAGTTCTCCCTGGCTGAGGGCCCACAATAGCCCTACTATCATTGCCGCAAAGCCTGCCAGGCCCATGTTTAGGCTTACCCGGGGAGCACTAGCTCGCTCTGGCGGCACCGCCTCGTCCAGAACATATACCTGTGGCTCTTCTGCCTGTTCAGCGATCAGAGCTTGTTCGTACTCGCTCACTACCGCCTGATATACTGCCTCCCTGACGCTAATCTCGCGGAGGAGGCGGCCATATTCCATGGCCTGCGCCGATAGCCCTATAATTCCTCTCTCTGCCTCGTCTATGGCTCGCTTTAACCCGTCTTGCTTGGCCGCCAGTGCCTGCCTCTTTATCTGTAAAGGTAGTAATTGCTCGAGTAGTGCCGTGGTGGCTGGGTTGCGCGTCTCGACCTTACGTGCGATGAACATCTGCTGCTGTTGCTGCTGCGCTAGCGCTTGTTGGGTCGCCTCTATTTGCTGGTGCAATTCTTCCACTTCGGGATGAAATTCTGTTTCCCCTTTTATCTCTACCGCTGTCGCTAGATCGGCCTCTAATTGGACAAGCCTCTCGCGGAGTTGGATTATAAGGGGATTCGCTTCCTGCTCCAGGGACGCTATCTGCAACTGTGGCTGCTCGTCTAGTAACTGTTTAGCCTTGGCGATCTCCTCCGCTATGGCCTCTAGTTCCAACTGAGCCTGGACCCTCTTCTGCTGTAACGCCACCAGCTCCTCGGTCGCTAACTTGCCAGCTTGCTGGGCGTTGATTAACTTGTTCTCACTCTCCCATCTCTGCAAGCTTTCCTCGGCCTGCTTCAGTTGCATAAGGCTCTGAGATTTTTTCTTCTCGAGGAAAACCCGTTTGCGTTTAGCTGCCGACAGATGCAGGGTAGCGAGCTTATCCTGTAATGCCTGGACATAGCTGTTAACCAGGCGCGCGGATAGCTGCCGTATCCGTTCATTCCTTGCTCCTCCCGCCAATACTCGCGGGGCCCCCGATAGCCTCACCTCTATTTCGACTACATTGGGCTGCCCCACCTCAATATGAGTCTTTTCTTGTAGCACTTTCACTGCCGCCTCTTCGCTTGTGATTCCCCAAATCCGGCCAAGCTTATGCCGCCTAACCAGTTGCTGTCGGACGGTTCGGCTTTTCAATATTGCTGTGCACATATCTGCCTCGGGCCGAACTGCTACCGGCAACACTTCGAGGCTTGCGCCTGGCAGTAACTTTTCCAGCCCTATGGGCACTGTAGATAGCTCCCCGGTGGCTATGATCGCACCCCGAGCAACATACACCTGCCCGGCCACTAATATGCTGTATAGTCCCGCTACGGCCGCAGCGACTAGGGTCAGGCTAGTTATCGTTCGCCACCGAGTTGCAATATGGCAGATATATTCCTGTATGGTAGTTTCTCTATATTCTTCAGGGTTCGACATTAGGGGCTTATTGTCTAGGTTTGTATAAGAAGTCGGGCACAAACATCCTATTGCCCGCTATCCTAGAATATCAAGAAGGCTGTGGCTAATCCAACTAAACTCCGTATGATTCTCTCATAGCCGCTGCTGGTCCGCACGGTTCGCACCATGAAGTCGGAAGGCACTATTATGACATCGCCCGGATAAACTTCTTTGACTCTCCTACCGGGCACCACGCGCGTGTTCGCCCGCACAACAACCAGCCGCTCCAGATTGGCATCCTCAGCCGCGCCTCCGGCCAACTCTACATATCTATGCGGCGAATACGGGCCTTCGTACGGTATTGCACCCGACCGCACTACCGCGCCTACTACGCCAACCGTGTTTGTCCGCTTGGCCACTACTATGTAGTCGCCATCCATTAGTTCCAAGTCTTCTTCCCTGCCGCCGGAGGCGATCAGCCGCTCGCCGCTAACCGGTATGGCTTCAGCCCAAACGTCTTCACTTAGCAGCCGGGGCGGGACCACTACGGTCGCCCCGCCCTCTGAGGAAAATATGTTAGTCAGGGCCCTGCCTATCTGGCCCTGTACAACCTCGCTGCGCCCGCCTCTCTCCAGTATCTGTTCCTTGCGCTCCCGGTTAAAGGTACTTAGCACCTGCCGCAGCTCAGCAATTGCTTCATATTTCTGGCCCGCCGAGAAAAATTGCTCTTGGACACGATATACGATAATGCCCCGGGGGTTGGCTCTTTCTATCAACCCTCCCGCCGCTTGCAGCACTGCCCATAGTGTGCCCCCGCGCCTCTGCAATGGATAGGCGCCGGGCCGCTTTACCTGGCCCTCTATAATTACTACCGGCGGGTGTCTGACAAATTCACCTGAGCCGAGGACCGCTACGTGGTCATCATCCTTTAGGATTAAGTCGGGCCCCACAGAGAATTTCTCTTCAGTGCTGTCCTCTTGCAGGCTGAGCTCTACGGTGTCAATGGTATCCTGTGTCCTGCCCCTAATACACTGTAGGCTAGGCCCGGCGCCTGGCATCAGCCCTCCCGCCATCAGGATTAGGTCGGTGACCCGCATTCCCTCATGCCGTTTGTAAGTTCCTGGGTTATTTACATAGCCGGAAATCCGCACCTCACTAGGAGTCACGACCTCTTCAGTGACTAGAATTTCCACTATATCCGCGCGCTTAAGGAGAATATCGGCCTCCCTCTCGCCCCGCATTGCTTCGTATAGGGCGACGGGCACTAGGTGCTGCCTGTTCGCTGGGCCCCGGCGTAGAATGCGAGCACACAGTCCATATGCCTCTTCCAGCAACCCCCCAGCTTGCAGCACTAGGTCGCTTACCTTCATTCCGGCGGCCCCCTCATAGCACCCGGGCCGCCCGACCGGACCTCGTATTATCACTTGCGAGGGCGGCTCCATCTCGGCCTGAGTATAGATCACTACTTTATCGTAATCTTTAAGGGGCCGGTCCTCTACCCCGTCGCCGTCCATAGCTGCTCCTACCGCGAAGTACAGAGCGTGATAATGACGTGTTTCATCGCGCCGAAGTAGCTTGCCTCGCTCAGTGTGCGCTGTCTCCCCTAAGCCACCAGCCTTCCTAATCAGATCGCTTACGCGCTCCCCTGCCACATAGGTATAGGTGCCGGGCCGTTTCACTGCCCCACTGACTTGCACTACATTTACGGGCGCATCGGGTGCCGCTAGCACTTCCACAAAATCTCCAGGGGCCAGCTGTATCGATCCATGCTCCTCGTCTATTTGGCTTATATCAACCGACAGCAATTGTCGCCCTTGAGCCGTACTTCGCCAAATATGTATCGTGGCAGGGTCGGCCGTGGGCTGAAGTCCGCCGCTCATGTTGATAAGGCCACGTAGCCGCTCGTCCTCCTTTAGCTCATACCTCGCTGGCCTCATCACCTCGCCAGTGATCCCAACTTCAGCCCCTGCTACCGGCACAAATACAGTGTCGCCGGTTTGTAGGCCTGTCTCCTCGGTAGGTCGCCCATGTACCAAGTAGTCATACAAATCTATATTCTGACATATAGGTGCCGCGTCGTCTGGGGAGTGCCTCAGCAGCCGTATCTGGCGCAGTGAGCCAATGTCAGAGGATCCCCCCGCGGCGCGCAAGGCCATAAGCACTGTGGCATTCCCCGGAAGGGTATACTTGCCCGGCCATCGTGCCTCGCCCATCACATAAACCTCTACGGTTCGCGGCCTGGCCACCGTAACGCTGACCTGCGTGCTTGTGTATATCCTCGTATATTCTTTTGTGATTAGGTCGCTTGCGGCAGTTAGTGTTTCGCCGGCTATGGGTATCTCTCCGAGGAATGGTAGCTGCACGTTCCCTTCGGCATCCACTGCTACTGCTTGATTTACATTCTCGCGCGGGCCCCGCCAGCAGCGTACCGCCAATACGTCGCCTGGGCCAAGTACATAGGCCCCAGAGACAGGGGTTGCGTGGAGTGCCCCTTGCTCTCGGGATAGTGCCGGAGGCTGTCCTACACCTTCGCGAAAAATGTGTAGCGCGAATCTAGGAAGCTGCTTGAATCGGGCCGTTATACTGGTAGGGCCGTTTGAATCTATCGGCGGGGTCGCTTTCTTATCATCAGTATTAGGCCCTGCCCCGGAAGGTGGCGTATCTTTCGTCAAGGAATCTAGTCGCAGTGTGTTTGGTGGTGGTTCACTAGTCTGTTCCTGTACTTGTGTTGCCTGGCTAGTAGCGAGGCCGCCGGCTATATATAGGAATACTAACATAGAGGCAACTAGCTTAATGTGCTGAATAGACATTACTAAACCTCTCTTTGTTGTGTCGCTGCAATAACTCCAAGTGGGCAAGTTAGTAATTCGTGATAGGAGATAGTTTGCCCTTTATATAGGGGGAAGATAGCTAATAACAATAGTGGGGTGCAAGTACTTATAGACGGGCAATGAGCCGATAATTAGATAGGGGCCTGCGACGCGTGAAGTATGTTGTTGTACTATTAACATATAGTATACAATATTATCATAGAGAGGAGACCAATAGCCGTGAGCCAAACTGGCCGCCGGCTTGTGCCGGGGGCCTATATTAGTTGGGTCGCTGGTCGTTATAGTATGTAAAGAGCTAAAGCTGGAGGTCGGCATTTTTTAATTCAGGGGTCGGCAATTAGTCAAGTTAAAGGTCGGTATTACTGGCCAGCCAGAGGCAGTGCCGAGGCGATCTTGAGGTCAAGGGCCGCCCCGCTATAATATTGGAGAGGGATTAAATACGCTAGGAAAGAAGACGCTAAATAGGTGCCGGGCCCAGGGAGAGGGGCCGGAATGATAGGCCCAGAGAAGCGAGATTAGGGATTGTCCATAGTGTGAGCGCAAAGAGGCCGCCCGGCGGAGCAACAGCAGCTCTCTGGACAATAGGGACAAACAGGCAAACAGCCCCACCGTTGATGGGGCTGTTGGGTTAGAATTACACTCAAGCGGCGCTAAGGAGTATACGGCGCAAGCGGCGGATGGACAAAAGTATACAGGTGCCAGGGAATAAAGTCCGCGTGGCCATCCAAAAAGAGGGAATTGGTGCCACTAAAGTGCGGGAAGTCGTAGTCGGTAGAATTCGAACTAGGGTATTGGGGCAAGCCGTTGTCTACCATCAGCAGCCGTTTTGAGGGGGAGCCGGTCACTAAGTCGATGAACTCGCCACTAGAGTCAGGACACATCGGATCCTCCAGCCCACCCCAGGTTTCCCACTGCGTAGCAAAACTGTAGCTAATCTCTCCGGCCTGAGCAAGCTCTGTGGTGCTAAGACCAGCAGTACGGTCTCCCGCCCACGGATCATCACGGCAGAACCATATGTCGTAGTTTCTCATGTAGGGGTCTAGCGCTTCTACCGTATACGTCATGGTGTACTTAAAGCCAGGGTAAAGGGCAATATCTATAGTATTCCAGCCGTAGGTCCAGTTTATGTAGGCGAGATCGTCATTGCCATCCTTCTGGGGCGGGAAAAGCCCGTCCCAGTCGCCAGCGTACATATGAAAGGCGAGGCCAATTTGTTTAAGGTTGGATAGACAGGTGGCCTGGTTGGCCTTAGACTTAGCCCGCGCAAACACAGGGAAAAGTATGGCCGCGAGGATAGCGATAATGGCGATAACTACAAGCAACTCAATTAGAGTAAATGCGGCTCGGCTATGATTACTAGTCCGTAGCATCAGAGTTCCCCCTTTTTATATTACTCTTATACCCAGTTTGCAGGTATGTTACACACACAACTATTATACCAATATATATCAAAGAACGCAAGGTATAAGTTAAATTGTGGCCTGCGGCGACACCACTAAAAGGAGTCGGGCAGAGACGCTATCAATTGTAGCGAGCGCTGTATCGGGCTGGGCGAAGCCCTTTTACAGAAAAACCGGGCGCTGGCAGCCCGGTCTTTCACTTATACAATGTTAGTGAGGTTGCTCACATACTACGGCGACGGCGTACAACTCCGGCCAAACCCAACAGGCCAAGGGCCAGTAAACTAAGAGTAGTTGGCTCGGGAGTAATGGCCGTATCAATCCCATCGTAGCCATACCAGGTAGCGCCATCACCTGTTCCGGTCGTCTGTGCTGCCGGAGCGTCGCGATGTGAGGGCGGATTATAAAGTAGGGGTCCGGGGTGGTTGTTCAAATCCATTTCGTGAACCCCATCAACCATATAGTGGGCGTCAGAAAACCAAAAGCTGCCTGAGGTAGTAGTGCCAAAGCTTTTGGCCCACTCTAGGTATGGCAAGGTAATGCCGCTCCAGCTATAATCCGTCCCAAGGCTCCCGGGATTGGACCATGTGCCACTATTCACACTAAAGCCGATACCAGTAATATAATTCCAAGACATATTGGGGTCGAGGTAGACACGGAAAGACTGGCCGTTTGGGCTAAAGGTTACGTCGTAATTCCATTTATCTGTGCCAGCGTCATAACTCGAACTAATAGTATCGGCCACTACAACAGTAGATAATACAGCGAGGAGACAAACAAGCAGGGCAATTCTTGGGATCATAATCAGCAGCTCCCTTTGTGCAAATTAGAGGGCAATAACAGAATGCTGCCCCCCGGGACAGTCATTATACCTACTGAACTATTATAATTATATCATAATGCCAAATCTATGTCAAGAGCAATTATAATACAAACCCTAATTTCTTGTCAAGACCCTGGCGCTTGCAATTATGCTGGCGGGGAGGTATAATTCTGCCAGGCCGGGAAATGATATGTTATTATTACAAGTTTGAGAGATAAGTTGTATGAGGCGGGAAGCTCATGAAATTTAAGGAGGGGTGCATATGCCAATAACAACAGGACAGATTACTATCGCAAGCTTCCAAAACATATTCAGGGAGATGATTAGGGAAAAGCAAGCAGCGGGAATTGAGCCGACTCAAAATAACCCTGATGATTTGATGGAAAGGGCAAAAGCCTATGGGGTACAGTATAAGAATGGAAGCTGGGGATGGGGGTCAAATATCTGGCACAGGAGTGAAGCCAATACGGAAGTGGTGGCCAGCGAGCACGAACTCAAACCCTACCATCGGCAACTTATGCTGCGAGTTTTGGAGCATATCCAAGGGCGGCCACTGATTCAGATTGATGCTAACCTGGGCAGCCCGGGCTCCCCGGCTGAGATGCACTGCCGGCTTTATTGTGATCCTCAGTACCCCGATATAGCTCATCGGTGGCAGCAGTTGTGCTTTCCGGCCGACCCCAACGAGAAGCCGGATGCGGAGCTATTTTTTATACCCCAGTATCTGCAGAACCCGCCAATCCCCGGCAAACCGGAGACCATACTGCAGGTCATTCGCTTCCCCAATCATAATTACACCATCTGCACGGGGAGCTCATATCAAGGCGAAGTGAAGAAGGCTTTCCTGTCACACTGGATACTGCACTGCTATAACCGTGGTGGCACCGGGGAACACGCGGGGCTCAAGGAGTTTACCGTGAAGATGACAGATGGCAGCGAAAAGCGCGTGGTAATGGGCGTATGGGGGCTGACAGGGAGTGGCAAATCTACACACGCATTGTATATATTTAATGAGGAAACTAACCCGATATTCAGGGAAAGGTTTGGGATAGATTTCTCAGATATTGTCTATGATCAGGCGATTAAGAATGATGATATCATTGGTTGGTTTGAGGATAAAGCATACGGGTCTGAGCAAGGGGCTTGGACTAAGACGGAAAGAGTAGGCCGCCATCAGCAGGCAATTTATCGGGCCGGGATGAGCCCGCACGCCCTGCATGAGAATACCGAATGGGATGAGGATGGCGAGGTCAGCTTCGAAGGCAAGCGCTTTCAGTACCATGGAGAGCTTAATCAGAATGCGCGCACCGTCCTGCGGCTGGAGGATACCGGGTATTTTGACGGAAGCGTTGATTCAACGGCCCCACCCAATGCCATGGTGTTTATCAGCCCTGGCTACACGAACGACTATGCGTGGCTGAAAATCAACGACATTGACTTCGCAGCTAAAGTCCTAGCTGACGGGCGCACGGTAGGCCATCCAGCCCAAAGCAAAGTAGGGGTCGGTGAGACCAAATACTGTAGCCGCTACTGCCTGCCCTTTACAATGGGCGTGGGCAATGCCGAGCATGTGCACCGCCTGCGTGATTTCATGCTAAAGCGCGCTAATGCCGGCGATCCAATTGAGGTCTATCAGATAAATACAACTGGGAAGATAGGCGCCAAGTACGAGTGGCATACTATGACGCTGGATGGGCAGGAGTACGCAGTGCCGCGCGCTATCTTCCAGATGAGACATGGTAAGAAGCAGCCGGCAGGGGGCACTGATCCCGCCATTGAGGAGACGGAGCTCTTCTTAATTCAGGTGGTGCGCGGCGCGGTGGAGTATGCGCCGCATCCGCTATGGGGCGAGAAGGTATTGGTGCCGACTCGCGTGCCTGGTATTAGCCAGGAGCGGCTGGCGCAGTTTAATCCGTACACCTATCACACCAATGAGGAGATGGAGATGCTGCTAGAGGCACAAGTGTCGCTAAGTAAGTATTACCTTAACCAACAGTGCCCGGGGCTAGATAGAGATATTTACTACGCAATGGATTTCTAGAAAAGACAACCCCTTCCGCGCGCATCCCCGCAAATAGCTCACTGTGTGCATAGCCCCCGGGTTTTGCAAACAGACTCCTCATAAGAGAACTACACGTGCGCCCAGCCTGCGAGCCTACCCCCTCTCCCCCATCCCCCACCACGGCGGCAGCCGGCACAACGAACCACTGGCGATTTACTGTGCAATGATAGCCGCGCCGGGCGTGGCCACTGCAATACCGTATTACGGCCCTACCGCTATACTGCGCTAGGACAAGGAAGGTATAGCTTCGTGGCTGCAAGATATCGCCGTACGTATCGGGCCTAGAGTTAGGGTGTCTAGAGTGGATAACCGTGTGGGTGCCCAACGGGCATGCCGTAAAACGGTCAGGCCGCATAACAGCTATGCGGGATAACGGTAATGCAGGTAAAAGGATTGACATTTATGCAGAATTACGGTATAACGGTAGCCATCAGCGGAAACGCAAACGGCAACGAGAGTGATGAGGGGAGATACAATGGGACGCACTATTGTAGTGGCAAATCAAAAAGGGGGAGTGGGGAAGACGACAACGGTGGTGAACCTGGGAGCCGGCCTGGTGGAGATGCGGAAAAGGGTGCTGCTTATAGATCTTGACCCACGCGGCGATCTCAGTGCGCACCTGGGTGTTGTAAAGGAGGGGTTGGTAGGGACTGTGTATGAGGGGTTGCTCAAGGAAGGTATGGGGATGGAGGAAGTCATAGTGAGCGTGGAGGGTGTAGGGGTGGAGGTAGCGCCGGCCGATAGTAACCTGGCTGCGGCGGAGTGGGTGTTGGCGGATATGGATTCAAGCGAGCGAGAGCAAGTTGTGGCACGGGCGGTCAGTCCGCTGGGAGACGATTACGATTTCATTTTGATAGATACAGGCCCGGGGTTGCACTTGCTGTCGGTTTCGGCGCTGGCCGCGGCAGACGAGGTGATTGTACCCCAGCAGTGTTCTTACTTGGCGCTGCACGGACTGCAACAGATCACGGGCAATATTAAGCAGGTGCAGGGAGTAAGACCAGATTTAAGGATATGTGGAATTCTGCTAACGATGCATGACCGGCGCACGAGACATCACCAGCAGGTGATCGAGATGGTACGGGAGGGCTTCGGGGAGCTGGTGTTTAAGACTGTGATACCCCGCACTATCAAGTTCGAAGAATCACCGGCTAGTGGCCAACCTATCACCAAGTATGCGCCAACTAGCGAAGCCGCTGAAGTATATCGTAAGGTAGCGAAGGAGGTCATCGAACGTGGCCGGGAAGCCTAAATTGCCCATGGCAGCAGACTTTTTTGGGGGTGGTCCCAATGAAAAGGCGAAGCGTCCTAAACGCAAAGCGGTAAAACCGCAAAACGGCAAAAGTAATAGAGAGGCGCCGCCGACACCGGTGCCAACGGAAGCCAGGCCGCCCCGCACCATTGAGGCCGGTTTCACGGAGAAGGTGACCTTTTATTTGCCGCCAGACTTATTAAAGCGGCTAGAGCTGACCAGGGTGCAGTTACTACTGGATCAGGACTTGAAAGTAAGTCGCTCACAAGTGGTAGAGGTAATACTAGAGCAGATGATGGGGGATACGGGGCAGATCGCGACTCTGCTGGAAGAGAGAGCTGGAACCTGAGGGAAAACACGGGAAGCGACGGGGCAGAGAAAGCCGCAGCCGGACAAGGGATAGCTTATTCTCCAGAGGAACACATGGACAACTCAGCTTGCGTGCTAGTCTGATGGCAACAGTAGTTCAGCGATGTACTCCTCAAAGAGGACTTGGTAGGCAGTGGTGTCGGGGTGGGCGGCAAGGGCAGGATTATCCTCCTGGATCTGGCGGCGGGCAGTAGCTTCTATCTGCTGGCGCTCGGTGGGGGAGAGGCGCTCTAAGGCGCGGTGACAGGCCTCTTTCCGAGCTTGCCGTTTGCCTTGCTGCCGGCGCCTTTCCTGCTGGCGCTGACGCTCGGCTTCAGCCTCCTGACGCGCTTTATCGGCCTCGGCCTGAGCTTTTAGATGGCTAGCTGGAGGAGCCCAGTCATTCCGTATGGATTCGACTAACATCGCAGCAGGATCATGGGGGTTGCGATAGGGGAGATACTGTAGCTGGGCCTGCACTTGCTCACCATGCTGGGCTAATAGTTGTTCGGCAACCGACCGGGTGATTCCCACCTCAGATAGCTGCTGGAGCAGCTCGGTGACTCGGGCTCGCTGGCCGGAGTCGGCAGAGAATTGATACTTACCGGTGGGGAACCAGTAAAGCACTTGCTCATCCACATCACGACCAGGGCGGTGATACTGAACGCCCGCCAGGAAAGCGTTGTCAATGAGTTCCTGGTGGGCGCGGGCGAGTTCCTGCTTGATGTGGCTAGGATAATAGTTACGGCTCATGCCCAGCTTCTCAAAGCCTAACTTCCGCAGCCCTATTCTAAAAGCACGCTTGCCGTCCAGCCGCTTCTTGTCCAGATAGCGGAATAATCGGCGGGAGACAGCGCTACGCAGGCCGAAGTAAAAGCCGGTATCCAATTGTTTTATATTACCTGCCTGGAACGACTTGAAGACTACCTGATTCCAGGCTATATAGCTCAGGGGCTGACGGATAGGAGCGCAGCGCGGCTTGCGACCGGCGGGTTCCCGGTATAAAGCGTAATCATCAATTATGTGAAAGCCAACGTCCAGATAGCGGCGTTTAGTTTTGTCCCAGAAGGCTTGATTGGCGGTAATAGTAACCCCCAACAGTCTATCCAAACAGCCCTTCAGGCGTGCGTAGCTACCACCCTTATCCGGCCAGCCTAGCCGTTTTATCAATTCGTAGCGAGTTAGATAGATGACACGGCTATTAAAGCCCTGCTCGCGGGTCAGTTCCATTAGGGCGACGTACACCTGTTCGTCACTGGCCACAGGTAGGCCGAATTCTTCGGCCCCCGTCACAATCCAAGTGCGCTCTATTACTTCACCATCTTTGCCCTTGATTACGTCGGAGAACTCAACGGTGTCCACGCCTGAGGGCTGTCGGTCAGCCAGCAGGGTAAAGGGGAATTCAGCCAGGTTCATCTCGTCGCCCCCAATGCGCAGGGGCTCTAAGGTAATCTGCTCGGAGGCATCCTCCTCTTGCAGCCGAGGGAGCTTTATGTTATCATAGCTCATGGTTATAGTTAGACTCTGTTCTCTGTATAATACCAGGCTATCTTACTTATAATTCAGCACTCAGCTAATAAATCCCTGCCCAATGCCGACTTGCTTGTTAGCAAGATGTATTTCGCCGTCCCAATATCTTCCACCTCCCTGGGATTATGGATAATGAAAGGTAGAGGGAACTTTATTAACCCGGCAAAAGTCTAAACTATCAATGCGGTACTGTTCGGAGACAGATAGTTATAAGGGGGAAGCCATGATGAGCAGCGTCAATACCTTCCTCATATTAGCCATTGTATTTCTCGGGATATTTGTGATGGTCATCAGCGGCTGTGGCGGAGGTGACAACCTGGCCGCACCAGCCGCGCAGTCAGTGCAGCCCCTGAGCCAGCCAGCCTCGCGTGTTATGGGCCAACCGTTGAGGGCTGGCGACACAGTGAGTCCGATGGCCACGGGTTACTTGTTGGGGGATATAGATGGTGATGGTCACCCCACCGTGGGCGATGCTATTAAAATACTACGATTTGTCGTACAACTGGATGTGCCCACGTCTACTGAGCGGTGGCTGGCGGATGTTGACGGTAGTGGTGCCCCTGATGTTGGCGATGCGATAGCAGTGCTGCGGGCAGTGGTCGACCCGATCAACAACTGGCCTTTGCCCTGGCCGCCGGGAGGTGGCCCGCCCCCGCCGCCATTTTAAGGGAAGTTGTGAAGTCGGTGAGGAGGAAAGATTGACAGGAAGGCGAAGAATGGCTATAATGTCTACGTCACTAGCAAGCAAAAATAAGGAGGGAGTAGTTATGTATAAGTATTTGTGGGTCGTGCCAGTAATTGCTCTGGTGTTGGTTATGGCCGGGTGCCACGGGGAAGGTGGCCCGAGCATAGGGGTAACTATCACTGCACCGGCCGCTGGGGCCAGCATAGATCAGGGCACTGCTGTAAACATTGCGGTGACTGTGACGGCATCAGCCGGTGCTGACAAGGTAGAGTTTCGGATAGACGGAGTGTTGGTGGGAACTGACACCGCCGCCCCGTTTAGCTATGTGT
>JAUWJN010000066.1 GCA_030607655.1 bacterium | reverse complement strand
GCGCCCGTAGCTCAGGGGACAGAGCAGCGGCCTTCTAAGCCGCGGGTCGCCCGTTCGAATCGGGCCGGGCGCGCCATTTAACGGCAGACAACGACAGACAACAGCAGACAACGGCAGAGACGGCAGAAACTGAATGCTGAATGCCGAGTGCTGAACGCTGATGTAGACGGTGGGCGTAGCTCAATAGGTAGAGCACTTGACTGTGGCTCAAGTGGTTGGGGGTTCAAGTCCCCTCGTCCACCCCATTTATTCAGAGGTCAGCATTCAGGGTTCAGGGCTCAGTGAAAACAGCAGGGACTGAATGCCGAATACTGAGTGCGGAACGCTTACACTGCGCGCCTGTAGCTCAGTGGATCAGAGCACCGGACTTCGGATCCGGGTGTCGGGGGTTCGAATCCCTCCAGGCGCGCCATTTAACGGCAGACGACGACAGACAACAGCAGACAACAGCAGAGAAGGACCGACAACAGCATAGAACGGCGGATACGGCTGAATTCTGACACTGTAGGAGCGGCATTCCTGCCGCGACTGCTCTGCCCTGAGCTTGTCGTAGGGCCGTTCGGAGGGGCCGGTTGAACGTAGTGAGCCCGGCCCGTACGTCTCAGTTTGGGGGGTCGTTAGCTCAGTTGGAAGAGCAGAGGACTCTTAATCCTCAGGTCGCAGGTTCGAGCCCTGCACGGCCCACCACCTGATAAACACCAGGGGAACTGATGACTGCTGGAAACGGGGTGAGCAATAATGGCAGAGCGCTATCGTCCGGGACAAAAGGCACCGAAGTCCGGTCAGTATGAACGCGTGGGTCCGCGTGGCGGTAAGACGGGCCGCGAGGTGACCGGCGTAGAGGGCAAGCGTCTACCTCCCACACCAGAGCCTGGCCAGAGCTATATACTGGTTGACCCCACTAAGCACAAGAACGGATAGCGGATTGACCTCATTACCTTCGGGGTCCATAATGGAATCTGCAGAGATTCAAGAGCTGTGCGCGTGTATAGGCCTAGACCTCGAGGTGTTCCGTGATGAGTGCGCCGATCATCTTCGGCAGCGGCTTTGGGACCTAGCCACCCCAAACGCCGACTGGTTCAAAAAAGGATACAACATTAACAGATACTGGAGATACCTTGAGCAGGTAAGCGGGCACAAATGGGAGTACTCCGAAGTCAACGAATTCTACAAGCACGTACGACAGCGCGCAAAGGAGCGGGAAGAGGTGGGTGCCACGTTGCGCTATACTGTGTTAGAAAGGGACCATTTCACTTGTCAGTGTTGCGGTCGTCAGGCGCCAGAGGCCGAATTGGAGATCGATCACAAGCACCCGTGGGCCTACGGAGGGCCAACGGTGCTAGATAATTTGCAGACGCTGTGCACAGCGTGCAACAGAGGAAAGAAGGCAAGGGTCAGTTCAAAGCTACTCCAAGGAGGGATTCAAGATGACAAAAGATGATGCCATTCGTGTGCACGCTCTGAAGGTGGTGCAACCCGGGGCGGAGCTGTTTACATTTGTCATGACTTCCCGCGAGCTTCACGAGATCGCGTATGTGGGCGTGCGACAGCAGTCAGGGCAGGCTGACGCATATCAGCGCACACTCTCAAAGAAGCGTTGTCGGGACATTGGCGAATTCATACAAAGGCCAGGTGCACTGCTGCCAAACAACCTTGTCGTCGCACTGCCCGAAGAAGCACGGTTCGAAGTGGCTGCGGATAGCGACTGTTCCGGAACTCTGATAATACCAAGAAAGCCACACAGCGCCTGGATCGTTGATGGGCAGCACCGGCTCTTCGGCTTCCAGTATGCCGAAGGCAAGGACTTCCCTCTCATCGTGAGCGCGTTCATCAGCAAACCCGTCGCGTTTCAGGCGGAGGTATTCCGGACGATAAACCGTGAGCAAAGAGGGGTAAATCCGTCTTTGGTCTATGATTTGCTTGATTTAGTGAAGACCAACGACTTCTATGATCAGCGAGGGCACGAAATCGTTAAGGCCCTCAACCAGGACGAGGACTCGCCGTGGCGGGAGCAGATCAAGATGATTGGTAGGGGGCCGGGACTCATATCTCAGGCGGCATTCATGAAGCGAATCAAACAACTTCTGAAAGACGTGATATACCAGGAATATGAGCAGCCAGACCAGGTTCTGCTTCTCAATAACTTCTTCAATGCTCTGAAGGTTCTCTACCCGGAAGCATGGGGTAGCAGGAAACACGTTCTAACGAAGACTCTCGGGTTGAACGCAGCAATGCTGACGCTACCTCATATATTGATTCTGTGTCGTTTGCGCGGCTCCTTTGATGAGGACATGATGCGGGACATCATATCAGCGTGGCCCGAGACTCTGTCGTTCAAGAGCGATGAGCTGGGCGGCCGTGGCGGCGAGAAGGGCGCACGAGAGATCGCGGACATTCTAGAGGCCAAATTGCCAGCGATCAGACCTGAATCGGAGGTTCTGGGCGCGTGATGGAATTGGCAGACATGCATGATTTAGGATCATGTGGGGCAACCCATGGGAGTTCGAGTCTCCCCGCGCCCACCACAATAACATCGGCCACCAAGCGGCTGCCCAAAGACACAAATAAGGATACAGGTCCCTCAACATTCGCGGCTAAGCCCCGAAAGAGAAAGACAAATAGGAAGCGGTAGCAACAGTGAAAATAGAGACGAATGAATTGCCCGGCAGCAAAGTAGAGTTGCAGATTACGGCGGAGCCCGCAGACTTAGACAAGGTCTTCAACAAGGCCTATCAGCGCCTGGCCCAGCAAGGCCGAGTCCGGGGATTCCGGCCCGGTAAGGCGCCGGCCGCCGTAATCAAGCGACACTACCCCGAAGATGTTGTCCGCCAGATGGCCTGGGGGCTGTTCGTAGAGGATGTCTACTTGCCCACTATTGAAGAGAGCGGGCTGCGGCCGCTTATGCAGCCCGAGTTACCCGATCTGGACGAACTCGAAGATTTTGCCGAGGGCCAGACGGTTGAGCTAAAGACCATCTTAACCGTTCATCCCCGGCCTAAGCTGCCTGATTATGAGTCACTCAAGTTGCTCCGCCCTTCTACCGAAGTTTCCGATGAAGAAGTTAATGAGCAGCTTCAGCAGGTGCAGGAAGCCTATGCCGAAGAGGTAGAGGTAGACCGCGATGCAGTGGCCGAGGGTGACGTGGTGCAGGCCGATGTACAGGTTTGTCGGGCTGATAACGACGAGGTAATTGAAGAGGCTACCTCACAGTTCATTGCCGATCGGGAGGCTGACCAACCCATTGCTCGCAAATTGTCCGGGCATATATTGGGCCAGACGGTAAGCGATGAAACCACGGTATCCGCGGACCACGACGACGCTGACCTGGCCGGTCAGAAGGTAATCATTAAGGCGACTATTAACGATATCAAGGAACGCCGGCTTCCTGAGTTGGATGATGAATTTGCGGCTAAGGTGGACGAAGAACTGCCCACCTTAGACGCCCTGCGCGATCGCATCCGCGCGCAACTGCAAGCGGGTAAAGAGCGGTCGGCCGAACAGGCCGTCGGGAATATGGCAATATCGGTGGTGGCCGCCGCCACTGATATTGATCTGCCGGAGGAACTGGTTAACAGCGTTACTGCTTCGCAGGTAGAGTCGTATATGCAGTACCTGCAGCAGGAGGGCGCCACTACCGAGCAGGCGTTGGCCGCGGTCCAGGAGGATGAGGAAGGTGTCGTTAGTGAGGTGACTGGTCAAGCGACGCAGGGCCTGAAGCTGCATTACATATTCCAGGAAATTGCCGAGACGGAAGAGCTGGAAATAGACGATGACGACGTACAAGATGCTATAAGCAGTTATGCTCAAGACAATAACCTGGAGGAACAGATGGTCAGGCAGGCGGTGGGAATCCACGAAGAGGTGGAGGATCAGGTCCGCAGCTATGCTTTTCGCCAGCAGGTGATCCAGGTTCTTATTGACAATGCCGAGATTGAAGAGGTATCCTGGGAGGGCTTCGCGGTCAGGGCCCGCAAGTATATAGAAGAGTATCCTGACGAGCTGCGCCAGACCAGAGAAGACCTGGCGATAGCGCAGGCTGAAGAGCAAACAATTGCGGAGGAGGAAGCTTCACCGGCAACTGAGCAGAATAGTGCTGAGACGCCAACTCCGCGACAGGACGTAGAGGAGGATAACGAATAATGTTAGTTCCTATGGTAGTCGAGCAAACTCCCCGGGGGGAGCGGTCCTACGACATCTTTTCGCGGCTGCTACGCGAGCGGATTATCTTTATCGGAATGCCGGTAGACGATAACCTAGCCAGTTTAGTGGTCGCCCAAATGTTGTATTTGCAGGGCGATGACCCCCTGGAGCCCATCTCGATGTATATTAACTCACCGGGCGGCTCGCCCACAGCCGGCCTGGCTATATATGACACTATGAAGTACATCCGCCCGGAGGTACATACCTGGTGTATCGGGCAAGCGGCCAGTATGGCGGCCGTATTGCTGGCCGCCGGCGAGCCGGGACACCGCTATGCTCTGCCCTACTCCCGGGTGCTAATCCATCAGCCGTGGGGAGCATTGCAGGGCCAGGCTACTGATATTCGGATTCAGGCCGACGAGATAGTCCGAATTCGCCAGTGGCTCAATCAGATCCTGGCCGACTGTACGGGCAAGCTCCTGGAAAAAATTGAGCAAGATACCGAACGGGACTATTACATGACCGCACACGAAGCTGTTGAGTACGGAATTGTGGACACAGTAGCGGTCAAACAGCCCGAAGATGCCGATGAAGCAGTTGATGATGCCGAGGATGAAACATAAAAATCTGAAAGGCAGCTACACATATCGAGGTTTAAGCGATGGAAGGAAACACAACCAGTGAAGACGAACGCCGGTTAAGATGCAGCTTCTGTGGCCGGGAGAAGCCGACCCAGATTAAGGAGCTTATTGCTGGCCCCGGGGTATACATCTGCGCGCAGTGTGTGGAACTATGCAACGAGATTCTGCGCACCCGCCGCCAACGGGAGGTACCTGAGGCCCGCGAGGCGGTGCCTACTCCCCAGCAGACTTATGACTATCTGAACCAGTACGTGATCAGCCAGGAACGGGCCAAGCGCGTGCTATCGGTGGCCGTCTACAATCATTACAAGCGGGTCCACTTAGGTCAGCAGGATGACGAGATAGAACTAGCTAAGACCAATGTACTGCTAATTGGTCCTACTGGCTGTGGCAAGACCTTGCTGGCGCAGACCCTGGCGCAACTGTTGGACGTGCCGTTCAGCATATCTGATGCCACTTCTCTAACCGAGGCGGGCTATGTCGGTGAGGATGTGGAGAACATACTGCTGCAGCTTTTCATCGCGGCTGACGGCGACATTGACCGGGCGGAGCACGGGATTGTCTACATTGATGAGATTGACAAGATTGGCCGCAAGGAGGAAAGCCCCTCCATTACCCGCGATGTCTCCGGGGAGGGTGTCCAGCAAGCCCTGCTGAAGATATTGGAGGGCACCGTGGCCAATGTGCCCCCGCAGGGCGGACGCAAGCACCCGCAGCAAGAGTATATTCAGATGGATACCACCAACATCCTATTCATCTGCGGCGGCATCTTCGGGGGGCTGGTATATATAATTCGCGACCGCACTCACAAGCGGGCTATGGGCTTTGGCGCAATTGCTTCCCAGACTGTCGAGTTAAGCGATGATGAACTGCTAGCCCAAGTGCTGCCCGAAGACCTGGTCAAGTTTGGTATCATACCCGAGTTTACCGGCCGCCTACCTACTATCGCGACCCTCAACAGCTTGGATGTGGCCGCCCTCAAGCGCATCTTGGTCGAGCCGAAAAATGCGATCGTCAAGCAATATGAGAAGACCTTGCGCCTGCTGGACGATGTGGAATTGGTGGTGACTGACGACGCTCTCCAGGCCATTGCTGAGAAGGCCTTGACCCGCGAGACCGGCGCCCGCGGGTTACGCAGCATAATTGAGGACGTTATGTTGGATGTAATGTTTGACATCCCGTCGACTAAGGATGTCGTCCGCTGCGAAATAGCGGCAGCCACTATCGAAAATGAAGAGCCACCCCGCCTGATCCGCGCCGAGGAGCAGCCGCCTGACCGCCGCAAGAAGACCGCCTAGCTGCTGCGATTCCCTCGCCGCGCAGGTAGGGCTGTCCAACCTCGTATTAGCTGAATGGAGGGGCGAAGTGCTGTTCGGTACACGAAGAACCGGGCGGAAGATGCTGCGCACTTCCGCCCCTGCATACGATGCTGTTGACAGACACGGGGACTACGGGTATACTTTAGACAAATCCACACGATACAAGCTATGATGGGGAGGAGTACGCGGGGAGCAGAGGCTACAGCGAGTCGGCGATAAGGTGAAAGTGCCGGCGCCTCGGTCTGCGGAACGTCGCCCCTGAGCCGTGCCGCCGAAGCCCAGTAAGCGGCCCCGGGCTGCGCCCGTTATTGCGCCAGAGCGCCCCGCCTTCGCCACGGCTACGGCGGGGAACTTGGGTGGTACCGCGGGAGAAAGATATTCCCCACCTCTCGTCCCAATCGGGCCGAGAGGTTTCTTATTTTTAGCCAACGAGAAGAGGTATAAGTATGCCTGGGTCAGCAGAAATGGATAAAGCCTATGACGCGCGCCGTGTTGAAGCCAAGTGGTACCAATATTGGCTGGAGCAGGGCGTGTTTGATGCTGAGGTCAATCTCGATAAGCAGCCCTATTGCATAGTCATTCCGCCACCTAATGTTACCGGCGTGCTGCATATGGGCCACGCTTTGGATGAAACTATTCAGGACCTGTTGACTCGCTGGCACCGGATGCAGGGCTATGAGACCCTATGGCTACCAGGCACCGACCACGCCGGCATAGCTACGCAGAATGTAGTGGAGGCAATGCTGGCCGCGGAGGGCCTCTCCCGCCACGACCTGGGCCGCGAGAAGTTCATTGAGCGCGTCTGGCAGGTCAAGGAAGACCATCATAGTCACATTGTTAGTCAGCTTCAGCGCCTGGGCGTATCAGTGGACTGGCGCCGCGAGCGCTTCACTTTAGATGAGGGGCTGTCGCGGGCGGTGAGCGAGGCCTTTGTGCGCCTGTACGAAGAGGGCCTGATATACCGGGGCGCGCGGATGATTAACTGGGGCCCCCGGTGCGGCACCAGTCTTTCTGACTTGGAAGTAGAGCATAAAGAGCAGCCAGGGCATTTGTGGTATATCCGTTACCCCGCGCCCGACGGGGGCCCGGGACTGGTGGTGGCTACCACCCGTCCCGAGACGATGCTGGGCGATACCGGGGTCGCCGTTCATCCGGATGATGAGCGCTACCGGGATATGATTGGCAAAAGTGTCATCTTGCCACTGATGGAGCGGGAGATTCCCGTCATTGCTGACGACTATATTGACCCGGAATTTGGCACCGGCGCCCTTAAGGTAACTCCCGCCCACGACCCCAATGACCTGGAAATCGGCCAGCGCCACAACTTGCCGTCCCTAGTAGTTATTGACCGGCAGGGTAAGATGACGGCTGAGACCAGGCAGTATCAGGGTCTGGACCGCTACGAGTGCCGCCAGCAAGTGGTTACCGACCTCGAAGCACAAGGCCTACTGGAGAAGATTGAAGACTATGTTCATACCCCGGGTCGGTGCCAGCGCTGCGATACGGTGGTGGAGCCCCTGGTCTCTACCCAGTGGTTTGTACGGATGGAACCCTTGGCCCAAGAGGGACTGGCAGCGGTGCGGGGTGGAGCGGTTGAGTTTGTCCCCGAGCGATGGACGAAAGTTTATGAGGACTGGCTGGAAAACATCCAGGATTGGTGCAGCTCCCGGCAACTGTGGTGGGGCCATCCCATTCCGGTTTGGTACTGTGATGACTGCGGCGAGCTGACTTGCACTCGCCAGGATCCGACCAACTGTGCTCACTGCGGCAGCGCCCATATCCCCCCTGACCCTGATGTTCTGGACACCTGGTTTAGCTCGGCCCTGTGGCCGTTTTCCACCTTAGGGTGGCCGGAGCAAACTCCCGAACTCAACTATTTCTATCCCACTTCGGTACTGGTTACCGGCTACGACATCATTTACTTCTGGGTAGCGCGGATGATAATGATGGGGATGCACCTGGGGGGTAAGGAGCCGTTCGGCCAGGTGTTCATTCACGGACTGGTCCGCGATGAGCAGGGGCGGAAGATGAGCAAGAGTCTAGGCAACGCGGTGGACCCGCTGGAGTTAATAGAAGAATACGGCACGGATGCGATGCGCTTTGGCCTCACTCAGCTTATCACTCACGGCCAGGATCTGACCTACGCGCCGGACCGCATGGTCGGGGCCCGCAATTTCTGCAACAAGCTGTGGAACGCCTCGCGGCTGGTGCTGATGAATATCGGAGGAGCCGAGCCAGTTGACATTGAAGAGGCCAAGCTCTCCCTGGCCGACCGCTGGATACTTTCCCGGCATCACCGGATGCTAGCCGAACTGGACCGCCAGCTTTGCGGTTATAATCTGGCCCAGGCCGCTGAGCTGCTCTACGATTACATCTGGAGCGAGTTTTGCGACTGGTATCTGGAGATCGCCAAGCTGGATTTGTACCAGGACGAGGATGCCGAGCGAAAGGCTACGGTGCAGAATATCTTGCACCATCTACTCAGCGATATTCTGCGCGCCCTGCATCCGTTTATGCCGTTTATTACTGAGGAAATCTGGCAGCGGCTGGCCCCCGAGGCTGGCAGCATCGTGCCCCAGCCGTATCCCCAGGCCGACCCGCGCTGGGTTGATGGGCCGGCCGAGGCGGATATGGGCCGGCTGCAAGCGGTGATTGTGGCAGTGCGGTCGCTGCGCGCCGACTTCAAGATTCCTCCCGGGCAGAAGGTAACCGTAACTCTGACTGCCCCCAGTCAGGCGGAGGCGCAACTGCTGGCGAGCCAGCGAGAGTCTATCGGCAGCCTGGCTTCAGTTGAGTCTTTGGACACTCGTACGGCACCGGCCCCGCCGCCGGATGATGCTATTACTCAAGTTGCCCAGGGCATTGAGGTCTATCTGCACCTGATGGGAGCGGTTGACCCCGCGCAGGAAATGCAAAGACTCCACAAAGATATTAGTGATCTGGACGGATTGCGGCAACTTAGCCAGCAGAAGCTGCAAAACGAAAACTTTGTGAGTAGAGCGCCCGCGGAGGTAGTAGCCAAGGAGCGCCAGCGGCTGGCAGAGGTTGAGCGGGATATAGCTAAACTGCAAGACCAAGTAAAGGTCCTGGCGGCAATGCTGGCCGGCAAGTAAGATAATGACCCGACGACGAAGACGCCTGGACTATAATTTCCTGGCTACCTTAACTGCCTTCGGGATAGCCATGGGCTATCTGGAGGCAGTGGTGGTGGTCTACATCCGCAGGATTATCGACATTGTTCCCACGCCGCAGAACTTGGACCCGCAAGCCATAGCCCAGGTGCCCGACTGGCTTATCTCCACCGAGCAGACCCGCGAGGCAGCCACCATTGTGATGTTGGTAGCCTTAGCTTTACTGGCAGGCCGCACCCGCGTTCAAAAACTGGCCGTCTTCTTGTTCACTTTCGGGGTCTGGGACATTTTCTACTATGTCAGCCTGAAGGCCCTGATTGACTGGCCGGCCTCCCTGGCCACGATGGACTGCCTCTTCCTGATACCCCAGCCCTGGTACGCGCCGGTCTGGGTACCGGTAGTCATATCATTGGGCATGATAGCTGTCGCCCTGGGGCTATTTGCAGCGGGGTCGCGTCAAGTATAGCAAGGCCTTTGCCGTAGTACTCTGTAGGGGCGGAAGTTGGTGACAACTTCCCCCCCCCCCGTCCTGAGCGTGTCCAACGGCCCGTTCACCACCAAACGACCGCCGGCCG
>JAUWJN010000193.1 GCA_030607655.1 bacterium | reverse complement strand
GGCCGTGTATGATGTGGAGCTATTCGCCGATTTTATGAAGCAAGTCGGGGATATTGGGATACCGATTCTGGCCGGCATTGTGATGCTGAAGAGCGCGGGTATGGCCAGGTTTATGAACAAGAATGTGGCGGGGGTTAAGGTGCCCGACGAGATGATCGCCCAAATGAAGGAGACCGACGATAAAGTCGCTACCAGTATTGAGATTACCGTTGAACTGGTAAGAGGTCTGCAGCCCCTATGCCAGGGCGTCCACATGATGCCTCTGGGCTGGAATCAGCATGTAGTCACCGTGTTGGATGAGGTGGGATTATAGATACAATGGCAGAGCAGAAGAATATATGCCGATGGTACAATGAGACGTCGGGTATGAAGCGAGCTTATGACCGGGGGTTGATAGACAAAAAGTGGGTAGAGGATTATTGCTGGAATGGCGGGAAGGACTGTGTGCGCAAGCAGAGATTTGAGCAAGAAGGCTATGTCTCGCCTGACTACGTGTTGCCCGATGGCACCGTGAGTGACAACCTGAAGCGCGAGTTAGGTTATTAACCCGGCTATCAGCAGTGTCCCCCTAGAAACTCCTCAAGTCGCATGTCGCCGTCCTCCTGTTCCGAAGCAGGAAAACCCACGACGGATAAGGAAATAGTAATTATACCGTTGGACGGCACGGCAGTTAGTCCATGCCTGCTTCATTATCACCGTGGAATAGAGAGTAGAACACTAGGAGAACTGATGAGCGAGAAGAAGCCTAAATTCTGCGTACTTGGTGCCGGGCACGGGGGGACGGCCATGGCCGCCCACCTGGCCCTCAAGGGCTTTGAAGTCAATCTTTACAACCGTTCTGAGGAGCGTCTCATCCCGGTGATAGAGCGGGGCGGCATTGAGCTGCTTAGTCCCGGCCTGGATGATGTGGAGAAGGGCGTAGGCCCGATAGCGGTTGCAACTACCGACCCCGCTGAGGCCGTGGACGGCGCGGATATTCTTATGGTGGTGGTCCCTGCCTTTGCTCACGCCTTCATCGCTGAACAATGTGCCCCTCACCTGCGCGATGGACAGATTGTGGTACTAAATCCGGGTCGCACGGGCGGCGCATTAGAGTTTCGTCACGTCCTTGACGAGTTGGGCTGTACCGCCGATGTCCTCATAGGCGAGGCGCAGACGTTCATTTATGCCAGCCGTGCTACCCAGCCGGCCCAGGTGCGCATCTTCTCGGTAAAGAGCAATGTGCCGGTGGCGGCAATCCCCAGCTATCGCACCAATGAGGTGGTCCAGGCCCTGCGAGTAGCTTATCCCCAGTTTGTGCCGGGTGATAATGTGCTCAAAACCAGCTTGAACAATGTCGGGGTTGTTTTTCATCCCACCGTGCTGGCTATGAATGCTGCCCGGGTGGAGGATACGCACGGCAACTTTCAATACTACCTGGAGGGCATTACCCCTTCAGTAGCGGGAGTGCTGGAGAAAGTGGACCACGAACGGGGGCAGATTGGTGACGCGCTGGGGATCGGTGTGCTGTCCGCCAGGAACTGGCTATTCATTGCCTACAGTGCGGCTGGGGAGGATCTTTATGAGGCTATTATGGCCAATCCCGGCTACAAGGGCATTATGGCGCCGTCGACGGTGATGCACCGTTACATCCTGGAGCATGTGCCGCTGAGCCTGGTGCCTATGGTTTCCCTGGGCGAGATGCTGGGAGTGGAAACCCCGACGATGCGAGCGGTGATCGAACTGTGCTCCGCCCTAACCGGCAGAGATCTGAGGGCGGCGGGCCGCACGGTGGAGCGTCTGGGACTCCAGGGCCTGACTATCCGGCAGATTCAGAGGCTGGTGATGGAAGGTGAGCCCGGATCGCCCTAAGCGGAAAATCGTGGCGGCAGCTATCGGCAATTGTGTGCATGTAGCCGGTGTGCTGCGGTTCCTGAATTTGGCCCGGCAGGTTGGGTACGAAACTGTCTTCCTGGGACCAGCGGTTCAGATAGACCGACTACTAGAAGCGGTTGAGCAGCAGCAGCCCGATATGGTGGCGGTGAGCTACCGGCTAACACCGGAAGTGGGCGCGAGGCTGCTGGCGGAATTATGCACCAAAGTTGAGGATAAAGGCCTGAGGCAGCGACGGTTCGTCTTTGGCGGCACGCCCCCGGTCGCTGAGCAGGCTAAACGTATCGGCCTATTTGAAAAAGTATTCAGCGGCGATGAGCCTCCCGATGAAGTCCTGGCCTATTTGCAGGGAGAAACGCAGGCGGGTAAGGCCCCGCAATGGGGAGATACTCTCCTGGAGCGAGTCGCCCTCAAAGCACCTTACCCGCTGTTGCGACATCACTATGGCCAGCCCACAGTGGCGGCTACGGTGAAGGGCGCAGAACAGATCGCTGAGGCGCAGGTGCTGGATGTCCTTTCCATTGGCCCTGACCAGAATGCCCAGGAGCATTTCTTTCGCCCCGAAGAGATCCAACCGCAGCTCGATGGCGCAGGTGGCGTGCCGCTGCGTTCCGCCGAGGATCTGCGGGCCATATATGAAGCTACCCGCGGCGGCAACTACCCCCTGCTACGGATATACAGTGGCACGCGCGATCTGGTACAGTGGGCTGAACTGGCCGTAGATACCATCCACAATGCTTGGGGCGCTATCCCCTTATGCTGGTATAATACCCTTGATAAACGCTCCGAACGGCCCCCGCCGCAATCCATTGCCGAAAATCTGGCCGCAATGCGCTGGTATGCCGAGCGGGGCATTCCGGTGGAGTGTAACGAGGCTCACCACTGGAGCATGCGCGATGCCCACGATACCGTAGGCGTGGTAGCAGCATATTTGGGTGCTTACAATGCCAAGGCCGTGGGTGCGCGAACCTATGTGGCACAGTATATGTTTAGCAGCCCAGCCGCGACCTCGCCAGCAATGGACCTGGCCAAAATGCTGGCGAAAATTGAGTTGATTGAGAGCCTCCATGATAAGAACTTCTCGTCAATCCGGCAGACTCGGGCCGGTCTGCTTAGTTTTGCGCCGGATCTACACGTGGCCAAGGGGCAGCTTGCCGCGGCCACAGTGGTGCAACTGGCCATTGAGCCGCAAATTGTGCACGTCGTGGGATACTCAGAGGGCGATCACGCTGCCACTGCCCCGGAAGTCATCGAGAGTTGTCGCATTGTCCACGGCGTGATACATAATTGTCTGACTGGTATGCCCAATATGCTGAGTGACCAGCTTGTTCAGGAGCGCAAGGAAGAGCTGGTGGCGGAAGCCCACGTCCTGCTGGAGGCGATCGGTTCGCTGGGGGCTGGTAGTACCGACCCGCTAACCGATCCACAAGTACTGGCGCGAGCCATCAACGTTGGTTTGCTGGACGCGCCGCACCTGGCGGGCAATGCAGACGCAGCGGGCAAGTTAGTTACTGCTCCTATTGACGGAGCTATCCGGGCTATTGACCCAGAGAGCGGCGAACTCATAACAGAAAAGGAACGAGTAGCCATAATTATGCAGGGCATGGGGGAATAACTAGTGAGCAATGAGGGCCCGGTACTCCAATTGGCCTTAGACTTTGCCAATCTCAGCCAGGCACTGCGCGTAGCCCATGAATCAGTAGCGGGTGGCACACAGTGGCTGGAGGCCGGCACACCGCTGATAAAGAGCGAAGGCTTGGAGTCAGTGCGGGCGCTGCGCCGTGACTTTCCCGACCACACCATCGTTGCCGATATGAAGATTATGGATGCAGGGCGCGTAGAGGTAGAGATAGCCGCCCAGGCCGGCGCAGATGTGGTGGTAGTACTCGGAGCTGCGGCGGACTCAACTATTGAAGAATGTATAGAAGCTGGCCAGCGTTATGATGCGCGGATAATGGTAGACCTAGCCGAAGTGGCCGACCCGCCGGTTAGAGCGCGGCGTGCTCAAGAATTGGGGGCTGCTATTATTGGCGTGCACTGTCCCATTGATGTGCAGATGCGCGGCGAGGATCCGCTACAAGCCCTGCGCCAAGTGGTAGACGCTGTTGACATCCCAGTGGCGGTAGCCGGTGGCCTTAATTCTGAAACCGTGCCTCTGGCGGTGCAGGCCGGAGCCCAGATAGTCATCGTCGGAGGCGCGATCAATAAAGCTCCTGATGCGACTGAGGCCACCCGTACTATTCTCCAGGCGATGCGCTCCGGCGAGGCAATTGCCACTGACCTTTACAAGCGCGGCGGACCCGAGCAGCTTCGCGAGGTGTTTTCCAAGTGTACGGCGGCCAATGTTTCTGATGCTATGCACCGTAAGGGGTGGCTGCCGGGGATAAACTCGGTAGTGCCTGGCAGTAAGGCAGTCGGCCCCGCCCTCACTGTCTGGACATACCCGGGCGACTGGGCCAAGCCGGTGGAGGCCATTGACCAAGCCCCACCAGGCAGTGTGCTGGTGATAGATGTCCGGGGGGAAGGGCCGGCAGTATGGGGTGAGGAAGCTTCCAAAAGCTGCCTCCAGCGAGAAATAGCTGGAGTGGTTATCAATGGTGCCTTGCGGGATAGCGCCGAGATACGCGAATTGGGCTTCCCGGCCTTCGCGAAGCTGGTGGCTCCGGCGGCCGGTGACCCGAAGGGGATGGGGATGATCGGGGTGCCGCTGAAGATCGGTGAGACGGCGGTGCGGCCCGGTGACTGGGTGATAGCCGACGATGATGGCGTAGTAGTAGTGCCCGCCGAGCGGGCCGTGGAAGTAGCTAACCGGGCGCTAGCGGTAGTTGAGCGGGAGAGCCGCGAGAAGGCTGAGATTGACGCCGGCAGTACGCTGGGCAAGGTTGTGGAGCTGGAGCGTTGGGAACAGCAGCGAACAGATGGTTCTAATAGCCCAAAGGAGTGATACACTTGAACTACTATGATTGCTTCATAGTCATTTTGGTGGGTGGCTTGGCGATATTGGCGATGGCGCTAGGCCGCCGCGGCGGTGCTACGCGGTGGGAACCTCGGGACGGAATCTTCCCGATCACCGGCTGGCATAATCCTCCCGCCGAAGGTTACCCCCAGATGGCTGCGGTGGGTTTTACGGTGGTATTTGATGCGCGCGCGGCTGAACTGGACATCATTCATCAGGCAGGCATGAAGGCGCTGGTGAAATTGGGTATAACCGTCAACGCCAATGTTGCTAAGGCATGGGTGGAGCCAGTGAAGGACCATCCCGCAGTTATCGGCTACAACCTCTGCGACGAGCCTAACGCCTGTATGTTTGAATGTATAGCCCAGGTCAAGCGCTGGGCAAGCAAAATCTACCCCGAGGCGCTCTATTTCGTGAATCTATTTCCCTGCGATGCGGCTACCGGGCGGGAGGGCCACCTGGGTACTGACAGCTATGAGGACTATCTTCAGCAGTATATGCAGATCTTTCAGCCCAAGGTACTGTCCTTCGACCACTATCCATTGGTGGGTGAGACTGGTTTCAAGCTAAGGTACTATGATAATCTTGAAATCATCCGCGCGACTGCACTAAAG
>JAUWJN010000138.1 GCA_030607655.1 bacterium | reverse complement strand
GTATTGATTGTGTTGGATCATGTTTCGTATCTCAGTTGAGGGATAAAGCGAATCAAAGACTGCTTCCATGGAGGTTCCACCGATGCGCTTCCGCGCAGTGTCGCTCAACTCACCCTTTGACTTGTAGCGCCCCTTGCTTTCCCGCAGGGGGTTAGGGTCGAAACGCCCCTCCTTCGCGATTGTGCCAAGCGCTGCTATGAGCCAGTAACTAGCCCGAACTTCGAAGTAGTTCGCTATACCGACAAGCACTAGCCGAATACGATCAGCTTTGCTCTTGGCGCCTGACGCTTGATCGGAAATAGCAAACGCATTCTCCCGCTGTTCCACGAACTCGTCGCGTACGCCTTGCGCGATGGACTCTTCGAACATTTGGTCCACAGCTGTTCTGCTTATCGACGTTGCCGAGTTCAGCAGCTCAGTGAACTCCTGCAACCCAAAGCACCCCGCTATACCCACCAACTGACGAACATACCAGTGCCGAAAGAACTGATACGCTTGTGGGCCGTCTTTCTCGAAAACGAACCGATACACGGGCGGAAAGGCGTCCTCCCCGGCTTCCTCAGGTCCAGGCCCACGTCCTGCTATCCAGGACTCGAAATTCGCAATCTCAGCCATCCGCTTCGCAGCACGGTCGCTGTCAACGGGAAGGCCGTTAGTGGCGTGCTCGCTCCGTCTGTTGTCCATCTTTCTTTGACTCCTTCAACTTCATCAACGCCTTGATCGGCGACGTGGCATCATGGTCGCGCCGTTGGCTGGGCAGGGCCAGCCCTACCCCTACGGGTGCTCGGTCTTATCCCTGAGCTCCTTCAACTTCATCAATGCTTCAATGGGGGACAGGGTGTCCAGGTCCAGGGATTGGAGGGCTTCGCGGATGGGGTCGGGGGCGGCGGCGAAGAGTTGCATCTGGATGGTGGGGGGCACCTGGCGGGCAGCCTCGGCACTGGGGGCGATAGCGCCGCCTAAATCCTCCTGCTCCAGGCTATGGAGGACCTCCAGGGCGCGGTTGATGACCTCCTCGGGCAATCCGGCCAGGCGGGCCACCTGGATGCCATAGCTGCGGTCGGTGCCGCCGGGCATAATCTTGCGCAGGAAGATAATCTGCTCGCCCTGCTCCTTGACTGCGATGCGGTAGTTCTTCACGCGGGGCAGAATCTCGGGCAGTTCGTTGAGATGATGGTAGTGGGTGGCGAAGAGGGTCTTAGCGCCAATCTGGCGGCTGATATATTCGGCCACCGACCAGGCGATGGACAGGCCATCAAAGGTGGAGGTGCCGCGGCCGATTTCGTCCAGGATGATCAGGCTGCGGTCAGTGGCATTGTGCAGGATATTGGCGGTCTCGGTCATCTCCACCATAAAGGTGGACTGGCCCATCGCCAGGTCGTCAAAGGCCCCGACGCGGGTGAAAATGCGGTCCACCAGCCCCAGGCGCGCCTGTTTGGCCGGCACAAAGCTGCCCATCTGGGCCAGCAGGCAAATCAGAGCTACCTGGCGCAGGTAGGTGGACTTGCCCGCCATATTGGGGCCGGTGATAATCAGGAGCTGGTCCTGCGCGCAGTCCAGGTAGGCGTCATTGGGGACGAAGGCCTCGGCCTGGGTGCGCTCGACGACCGGATGGCGGCCGTCAATGATTTCTATGCGGTCGGAATCATCAACCTGCGGCTTGGCATAATTGTATTCTATGGCTGCCCCGGCCAGTGCCGCCAGCACATCCATCGCCGCCAGGGCGCGGGCGGTGCGCAGCACCCGCTCGGCGTGCCCGGCGACCTGCTCCCGAAGCTGGCAGAATAGCTCATACTCCAGGCTCTGGCTTTTCTCATCAGCCCCCAGCACCCGGGCTTCCTGCTCCTTAAGCTCTGGGGTGATGAAGCGCTCAGCGTTGGATAGAGTCTGCTTGCGCTGGTAATCCTCCGGGGCCAGGTGCAGATTCGCCTTGGTGACCTCAATGTAATAGCCAAAGACCTTATTGTAGCCGCCCTTGAGCGACTTGATACCGGTGCGAGCGCGTTCTTTATCCTGTAGCTCGGCAATCCAGCGCCGCCCGCCCGCCGCGGCGTCGCGCAGCTCGTCCAACTCCTGCGAGTACCCTTCTTTGATAAGCCCGCCCTCGGTAATCAGCACGGGCGGATCCTGCGCTAGGGCGCTGTCCAGTAGGTCGTGGAGGTCCGGCAGCCCATCAATCTGGCTGACTATCTCTTTGAGCAAAGCCGCTTCTGCCCCAGCGGCCAATTCCAATATCGGGGGCAATTTTTCCAGCGAGTTACACAAGGCGCGGAGGTCGCGGGCGTTGGCGGTGCCGGCGGCGGTGCGACTGATGAGCCGCTCGAGGTCGTAAACGTCCCGCAATTGTTCGGCCAGGCCGTCGGCCAGGATTCTGTCCTGCACCAGATTCTCAACTGCACCCAGGCGCTGGTTGATCCGCGCCACATCCAGCAGGGGCTGGAGCAGCCAGCTTGCCAGTAGCCGCCCGCCCATCGGCGTGCGGGTCTTATCCAGCAGCCACAACAATGTCCCCTGGCGGGAGCCGTCGCGGACGGCACGCTCCAGCTCCAGGTTGCGCCGCGTGGTAGCGTCTATGATCATAAACTGGCTGGTGTGGTAGGTGGTCAGGCTGGTCAGATGAGGTAGGGCGGCGAGGCGGTTGTCCGCCAAATACTGGAGAGCTAGGGCCGCGGCGACCTGGGCGGCGGGCATGTCCTGGCAGCCAAAGCCGCGGAGAGTATCGGTGCCGAAAAACTCCATCAGCCGCTCAGCCGGCGTGTGGAACTCAAACTCAGGCGCTTCAACGATGACAATCGGAGCGCTACTGCTGCCGGTCAGGGCCTCATAGAAGTGTTGGTCTTCGGCTAGAGCGGTGGGCAGCAGTATCTCCGCGGGCTGAATGCGGATCACTTCGTCAACCAGCGCCGCCAACGCCGGCGCCAGCGCTGCAGAAGGGGTCGTCAGCAAAGAAGTGTCGGTGGAGTCATCTGCGGGGCTGACAAGCGGCTGAGGCTCGGTCACCAGGAAGTCGCCGGTGGAGATGTCTACGATGGCGACGCCGTATCTATCCCCCGCCTGAGCCACGGCCAGGAGGAAGTTGTGCTGGGCCCCGTCGAGCAGCTCATCCTCTAGCAGCGTGCCGGGGCTGACTACGCGGGTCACCTCGCGGCGGACCAGGCCCTTGGCCTGCTTCGGGTCCTCGGTCTGCTCGACGATAGCCACCCGATGGCCCTTGTGCACTAGCATCGCCAGATACTTCTCAACCGCGTGATGGGGCACCCCGCACATAGGAATACGCCGGCCCGGGCCGCACTCGCGGCTGGTCAGGGTCAATTCCAACTCACGGGCACCGGTCTCGGCGTCGTCGGCGAACATCTCGTAGAAATCGCCCAGCCGAAATAGCACCAGGACCTCAGGATGGTCCTTCTTTATCGCCCGCCATTGCTTGAATAGCGGCGTCAATTGGTCTTCAGCCGGTAACTTCACCGGGAATCACCAGGTTGGCCGGTGTTGGGTATTCGGAAACGGCCGCCTCACCCCTGACCCCTCTCCGTTCCGGAGAGGGGAAAGCAGACCGGGTTCACTAGGTTCAAGCCTTCTTCGCCAAAGCAGCTTTGGCTGCGTCGGCTGAAAGCCTATGGCTACGGTGGCTGAAAGCGGCTTTGGCACACCGGCGCGATGTAGCTGCTACGGCAGCGCAAGCACGCCGGCGACTCTTCCGCCTTCGCTGCTAAAGCAGCTTCGGCGGACAAGCCGGCAAGAACTCTTGAAATTGGGTGGCACGGGCTTCGAGCCCGTTTCGTTAATGTAGGGGCGAAACTTGCTGCACAGCAGCAGGTTCCGCCCGCTGTGCCCTCCGGCCAATGGCGGGCGGAAGATACTTCGCACTTCCGCCCCTACAGACAGAAACGCCGATAAGCTCTGAACCTGTGAACCGTTGCCCTCGTCTTTCCCGCTTCTCGTTTCTCGCCTCTGCTCTTACGCGCGGGCCAGCTGGGTGGCCGTCTCCCCGCCATTGATCAGGTAAAGCAACGGCATGGGCCGGTCGGTGCGCTCGATATATGCCGGCCGGGCCTGCCAGGGAGTGACCGAGAGCACGTTAACCATGTCCCTCCAGTATTCCAGACGCGCTGGTTTCAGGTCCCAGGTCATATGGAAATGGTTGGCCGGGGCGAACTGCTTGTATTCGCCCATCGTGGCATACTTGGGCACCACGAAGGTGTGGGGCCAGGTGGGTGTTGTAGTCTGGCAGACGACCTCGGACAGCTCCTCGGGCAGGCTGACAGTGGTGGCCTCATCCCAGATCATAGAGAAGATGTTGGTCATCGCACTATAGGCCAAACGACCGGCGATACCGTCAATACCCGCCGGCGAGACGAAGTTAACCGAATTGCCGCCGCCGGGGAAATAGAAGTCCTCAACTTGGGGGAAGCTGACATTGGCCATAATGTTCCTGATGGAAGCGCCCGGCTCCGCCGCCCAGTCAAAGGACGCACTGCCAGAGTTGTCGCCGTCCACGAAGCCGCGCTCACGCCACAGAGCGTCGGGTTCGGCATCAGCCATCCCCAGTTTCTCCGCAAGCTGGTTTATCTCCCAGGGCTCCCAGACCTTGCGAAAGTCCATAAACAAAGGCGGATTGCCGCCGCTGAGCCAGGTGAAGCACAGCATGGTCAGCAAACCCTGGGCATCGGCCTCGGTGGCAAACGGCAACGGGGCTTTGCGACCGTTGTGGTCGAAGGTCGAATTGAACAGCGACTCCATCACATCGGCCACCGGCAACGGAAGCCCCCGCAGGTCCGAGCCCCACTCTAGCTGACTCATAAATCCGCCCCCCACGGCGTTGAGGTCAGCCATCAGGTCACGGACAATTAAGTACATGGCCAGGCTCTGGCGGAAGAGCTGCTCGTCGCGCTCATCGCGAATCTCAATCCGGTTGCCTACGTACCGCCGCAGCCAGCGGCGTAGCTTCTCAAGCTCCTCCTGGTCATAAGCGCCCTTATTGAGCATATCCGCCAGCAGCTTCATATCGAGCCGAGTGATCTCCAGGCCGAGGATATTACGGGTGGGAATGATATGGGATAGGGCCGTCTCCATACCCATAGAATCGTGGCCGAGAATCACCACCCGCCGGCCCTTCAATGCAACCTTGGCCATCGCCCCGTAGCACCAATCCACCAGGTCTTCGGCGGTGCTTTCGGTCATCTGTGGATTCATACCCGTATCGGGCCCGGTGCCGACATTGATATGAACCAGCCGGCCGTACTGGGAAATGGCACCAGCGGCCGCGTGGGTCAATACTACCCCCGGCTTGGGGCCGGAGTTACCACAAGTCAGGTTGATGGGGGTCTCATCCGGGAACCGCTGGAGGAGCGAAATGAGGCTGGGCTGGGGAAAGGCCCAGGTATCCGGGGTGCAGATCAAGGCATCTACGCCATTGCCTCGAAACTGCCGGGCCACCATGTCAGCCTGGGGCTCGCCGTCCACCAGAATTGGCGAATACACCACGTCCACCGGTGAGCCGTCAGGCATCCGTACCTTGTTCGCAATTACCTGGGCGGCCATCTCAATGATGTTCACCGCCCGCTGGCGTGATTCCTTATCAACACGCGGGTCACAGGTAGCGAATACGCCGAAGGTAGGAACCTTGCTCGTCGCCTTTGTTGTTGCGCCAAGCCGCTTTGCATCAGCCATCGGTCATCACTCCTTTTTGGATTAGCTACTAAATGGTTTGTTCGCTACGTGGTGGCTAAATTCCTTCCCGCGGACATTAACACACCTATGAGGGGTCAGTGCCGACATATTCACTGCCGTCTCTTCCCTGAACCCTCCCTGCTTGACTATCAGGGCCGAGTCGGGTATTATAAAGATAATTGTCAGTAGCATCCGGGTGGCACCGGGCAACAACTAAGGAGCTGAGAGGGCCGATATGGCTGAGGCAAAGATACTAATAATTGAAGATGATGACGAGCTGAGAGGGGCGGTCGAGAAGAAATTGACCAATGAGGGCTTTGAGATCAGTACAGCGGCTGATGGCGCTACTGGTCTGGTGGCCTTTGACCAGAACAAGCCTGACTTGATTATCCTCGACCTTATGCTGCCCGATATGGACGGATTTACTGTCTGTCGCGAATTGCGCGAATCTTCTGACGTGTTTATCCTTATACTAACGGCCAAGATTGAAGGGGTGGACCAGGTTAAGGGCCTGGAACTGGGGGCCGATGACTATGTTACCAAGCCCTTCAGCCTCCGGGCTTTGACGGCGCGGATACGGGCGCTGCTGCGCCGCCAGCGTGCAATCACCGAAAAGGGTGAGGCCCTAGTGGTGGGAGCGATCGCGCCCGATGTGATTCATGATGATATTTGGGTTGATTATCTGACCCCAGAAGAAGCCGCCGGTGAGGCGGCGGCCGTACAGCCAGCCCCGGCGCAGGCAGGCACTAGTATGACGCTGGCTAACCCCGGTGACTTCTGGCGAATTGACCAGCGATGGCACCTTATTCGCGAACCGAAAGCACCGGTCAATGAGGCCCAACTTAAGCGAAACTTAATGGGGATAGTTGACGCGGGATACATTGTTGAAATCCTGGGCATTGCTGATTGGGTTGGCGTAATAAAAGAGGTCTACCTGTACAAAGCCACTACAATGGAACAGGTGGACGAACCCATCGCGCACGGCTATCTTCTTACCAACGCCTGCAAGAACGCTGAACTGTTGCAGCAGGCAAGTCCGTTGTGAGTTGCGTCAGAATCCCACCACTACGTTGGCTGAACCTCCTAGGTTACTGGCTCGGGCGGCGGGGTAAGCATGGCCGTTAGCTCTCACGTATCAGGTAAGTAGATTTGACGGCGGCCAGTAGATATGGTATACTTGCCAAGCGTCCATGGGTGACGGGGGGTGCGTCAGTTCGAGAGGGTCATTTCTATCTGTCCCAGGACGACGCCTCGGC
>JAUWJN010000038.1 GCA_030607655.1 bacterium | reverse complement strand
TGAGCGAACTGAGCATCCGCTCCCGCGTGGGCAACACCTGTCAGCTCATCAATCCCTGGCCCGCCCAGACGTTGGTGGTCAAAGAAGCCGAGAGCGGCGAGGCAGCTCGCTTAGCCGGCGGACATATTCGCTTCCCGACCCGCGCCGGGCAGACATATCTGATTGAGCCGGCCACCCCATGAAGAATCCGGCCAACCTAGACATCCGCGCTGGATGCGAGGGTCGCTTTCTCTCCTTGAGGGGCTTGCCTTTCCCCACTATAATATCATAGTGGTAGATGCGAATAACCTCAGCGGGAGGTATTATGATGAGATATTTTGATTTTGAGATGACAGCGCTGATCGGCATTGTCGCGGCGATCGGTGTGGGAGTGATACTGGCGGCGGAGGCGGGGCTGGCCTCGGCTCCTGATGAGGGGATACGCATCCGAAATGGGGATATTGGCATGATGTTGTGGGGACCACATAACCGCCCCACCTTCAGCATCGGCAAGGCCGATGTCTGGGACCGCCGCTTCTACGGCCATAAAGAGCCGGTTATTACCCTCGCTGACCTTAAGGAGTATGCAAAGACCGGCGACTTCCCAGACCCGGGCTATCAAACCTATTGCGCCTATGATTTTCCTGGCCCCAAGCCGGTAGGTCAACTTATTATCGGGCTCCCTGGGACGGAGGACCAATGGGCCGCTGAGATGAAGCAGGAGGGCCCCGGCGTTTTGATGCTTACCGCTACTCGCCTCGGGACCCGCGGCGAGCAGCGCCTGGACCTGCGCATATACGTGCATGCCGCCCGCAACCTCATTGTTATTGAAGGGGATACTCATAAGGGCCTGGAGGGCCTCTGGTTTCGCCTTTACCGCCATCAGGACACTTGTGTGTTAGGTAAAGTTGATCCCACCCTGGGCACAAGGGTATCCGAAGCGTATGATTATTCACAGGATGAAGGGCATGGTCCGATCGATCCACCTACTTCAGGCCACGAGAAAGACTTAGGCTGGGTCACGCAGGTCTTCCCAGCGGAGTTGACTTTTCCCCAAGGCTTCCGCTACACTTTTGCCGCTCTGACGTCAGTGGAGGGAATGCGGGTGGAGAGCGTCCAGGGGCAGCGGGGGCTGGGCACACCGGCCTTTACCGATCGGGAATGGGAGGAGGGTGAGACCTGGCATCGGGGTGACTGGCGCGTCCTGACCCACTATCGTCCTATCAATAACGCCAGCGGGGCAGCGGCGACCTTCCACCTTCCCCGCATAGACGGCCGCTTCCAAATCCTGGCTACGGTAGTCACCACCACCGAGACCAGCGATACGCTCGCTCTGGCCCGCTCGCGTCTGCAAGCGGCTCTGCCCGAATCGCCTGCCGAGCGCTTGGCCGCCCATCAGGCAGCGACCAAGAACCCCAGGTACCCCTTTCTTACTCGGAAGCCCGGAGGCTACTATGGTGATATTCCGTTGTGTGGGGCGATGGGCGACGCCTCCGAGTTTTGCTGCCAGGATACCACTGGCTGGCACGGAGATTTTCACTTTGATGAACAGCAGTACGGCAGGAGTTACTTCATCAGCAACCGCATAGAGCAACTGGAGCCATACTTCCAGCTCGTGGAGAAGCTAGTACCTCTAGGCCAGAAGAACGCCCGCCAGGTCTACGATTGCCCGGGGACTATGTTCGCCATAGTCCACTATCCCATCCGCACTGACGGCGTCGTCCACACCACCGTCGTCTGGGAGCAGATTATGGAGATTACGGCCCTGACCATGAAACCCCTCTGGGAGCATTACCTATACACGGGCAATGAGGAATTCCTGCGCAGCCGTGGATACCCAGTTCTCCGGGAGGGGGCGCGGTTCTACGCCGCCTATGTGACACCGGAAGAGGACGGCTACTATCACGTCGTTCCCACCTGCTCACCCGAGCACTGGGGACTCACCAAGGACTTCGAACGCAACAAGGACTCGCAGTCGGCGCTCAGCTTGATTAAGTATCACCTCCACGCTGCGGCGCAGGCGGCTGAGGTACTGGGCGAGGATAAGGAAGAGCGAGAAATCTGGGCGCATATTGCCGCTCATATGGCTCCTTATCCGACTTATGAGACCCCGGACGGCCCCATATTTGCTGATGTCCTCGGCGCCCCACCCATAACATACAACATCCCCGTGCCCCTCACCGCCATTTGGTGGGGTGACCAGATCACTCCGGAATCGCCTCCCGACGTCCTGGCCATTGCTCGCCGGACCATCGAGAAAATTGACGCTCGCCAGCGCCAAGGTAATGTTGACTTATGCTCCTGCCTGTTAGGCGATTATCCAGGTCGAGTCATGGGAGTGGAGGGCCTACTCCAGTCTCGCGGGGGCTGGGATATGGTCAAGAAGCGCGGCGGCTGGATAAGAGTGTTCCCGGCCGTACCGGACAACTACACGGGCAGCTTCAGCAATTATCTGGCCATCGGTGCGTTTGAGGTATCCGCCGCCTGCAAAGAGGGAACGGTGGCCGAACTGACGATCCGCTCGCGGGTGGGCAACACCTGTCAGCTCATCAATCCCTGGCCCGGCCAGACGTTGGTGGTCAAAGAAGCCGAGAGTGGCGAGACAGCTCGCCTGGCAGGCGGACATATTCGCTTCCCGACCCGTGCCGGCCATACATATCTGATTGAGCCGGCCACCGCATAAAGGTTCTGCGTTGACTACACGCTCACAGCCGCCAGCGAAAGGAGATAGTAAGTGTGGAGACCGCGGATTTGATCCGAGCTTATAGGACGTTGCCAACGGAGGCCATCACCATCATCACCTGGGAGGCCGTGCCCTATGCGCAGCGGGAGAAGTATGTGTCCCGCATTATGTCGCCCGACATTAGGGCTCTGGTTCCTGACTGCAAGATGGCCGGGATTGCCGTGACGGTCAAGGAGGCGATGTTGTGCTGGAACGAGCTGGAAGCAATTGAGCCCGGCACGGTGCTAGTTATTGATGCTCGGGGCACTGACAAGTCAGTCTGGGGCCAGATTACAACTTGCATCGCTAAGCTGCGCGGGGCCCAAGGCGTGATCATTGACGGCTACACCCAACACGCCAGCCGGCTGCGCAAAATAGGGCTACCGGTTTATGCCCGGGGAGTGCGGCCCCTGTTCGCTGGCTGCCAGATGGCAGGCCAGATCAATGTGCCGGTAGAGTGTGGCGGGGTGGCAGTTAAGCCGGGGGATTTTGTGATCGGCGACGAGGACGGCATCATCGTCTTGACTCGAGACGAGGCGGAGCGGCTGCTATATGGGGCGCAGCGCATCAGTGAGATGCACCGCTTCTTGATGCAGAAGATGGCGGAGGGCCACGATTATCTGGCGATGCCCGGCATCAAAGATTTCTGGGCGATAAAAGTAGCGCCCCACGGGGAGGAGTGGAAGATATACGACGAGTGGCTGAAGACCTATAGTGACCAGATCGGTTAGCTCAGTTGTAAGAGAGGCCGCAGGTTGAGCCTAACAGGAGGGAGATTATAAGCGACAATAACGGCCGGTACAATTTCATTCCCCAGCCTAAGCGCCTGGAGATGAGGCCCGGGACTTTGTCAATAGCGGATTGTCGCGGCATTGCTTGGGACGGCCGCTGTGAGCCGGCGGTGCGGGAGGAGGTCGGCAAGGTCGCGCAATTTGCCCGCCGCGCAGTTGCCGAAGAAACGGGCCTCAGCCTGGAGGTAGCCAGCAGCATTCCTCCCCCTGGTCAGATGGTCATTCGGCTTGAGCTTGCCCCCTTGGAACTTAGCACCCCATGTCCGGAGGAAAGCTATGTATTGGAGATTGCCCCCGAGGGGGTGCGACTCAGCGCCCCTACGCCACGTGGGCTTTTCTATGCGCTGCAGACCTTTCGGCAGGCGCTCCGCGGAGCAAATGGCCAGCGAGGGGTTAAGTGCCTGCGAGTTGAAGATTGGCCGGAACTCCCCATCAGGGGAATGCAGCTCGACCTGAAATATCAGATCCCTACTTTCGACTATCTGCTGCACATTGTTGATGTGATGAGTCAGTACAAAATCAACTACGTTCTCATCGAGTACGAGAACAAGTTCCCCTTTGAGACCCTCCCGCTTCTACCCTCGCCCCTGGCGCTGTCGAAGCAGCAAGTGAGCGAACTCATCAACTACTGCGCGCAGCGCTACATCCAAGTAATGCCGATGCTTCACTGTGTGAATTGGCTCGAATATATCTTAATCCACCCCGAGTATGCGCATCTTCGCGAGCAGCCGGATGACATTCATCAGGCCTGTCCGTCGAACCCGGGGACGATGGAACTGTTTCGTGAGCTGTACGATGAGATGGCGTCCGCGCATAAGGACGCCACGTACTTTCATATCGGTGCGGATGAGCTGCACAAGCTTGGAGTCTGCCCTCAGTGCCAGGAGAAGGTACAGCAAGATGGTCCGGCGAGGCTGTACTTTGACTATATGCTGGCAGTCTGCGACTATGTGCGCAAATCCGGCAAGATTCCCGTGATGTGGGCCGATATGGTGCTCAATGAAGCTGAATACGCCGAGAATATTCCCCCAGACATCGTGATGATGTATTGGGACTACTGGTCCGAAGCTCAGAAGGTGCAGAGTGTGATATTGGGCAGTTGTGTGAGTAGTTTCACGGGGCCGGTCACACCGCAGAATCTGAGTAGCGTCCCCCGCGGTATCTATGACCGGTTTGCCAGTTACTGGGACCCGGGCGACGGCAGCTTCCCCCACGAGTTAGCCGGCTTCCCGTACCTACGATACTATCAGGATAAGGGCTTCCAGGTGCTCTGCGCACCCACTATACAGTGTGCTGGGGGCAACTACAGTTGCCCGCGCTACCGGCTCCACCTGCCCAACATCAGCGAGTTCTGCAAGAAAGCAGCAGCGGAGGGGGCGTTGGGTGTAATCAACACCTCGTGGAAGATTCACCGGGTTCCCTGGGAGTTGACGTGGCCAGCGGTGATATGCGGTGCGGAGTTTTCCTGGTCAGGCTCGCAGATTGAGCTCGCTGACTTTGAGCGCAAGTTCGCCCGGGACTTTTGGGGTCTGGATGCCCCGGTGCCGATTGATATCATGCGTACGCTGGGTACACCCACTTCGGTCATCCCCTTCACCTTCGCATGCCTCGGTATGCCACTTGATTATCCCATTCTCAGCGAGGAGGTCAAGGCATTCGAGGAGTCGGCGAGTCGCGATGAAGTGCTTAGCTCTCTGCCCGGCTTGCACGAGGAGGCCCTGGAGGCGGCACAAAACGCCGGCGTTTTAGAGACAAGATCCGCGCGCAACAAGCTTAGCCTCCAGCATCTACGCCTGGCGGCGGAAGTCCAGGCGCATAAGGCCGCCCAAGCGCTGTGTTTTCACCGATGTGAGCAACTGCTGAAGGCTCCCGCCGCTTCATCCGAGGAGAAAGCAGACTGTGCCAATCGGCTCCGAGAGCTGCTGGCGGAACTTACCAGGCTGCGAGCGGAGACTGAGCGCTTGTTCTCGCTGATTACTCCGTCGGCAGAGGTTGAAGATGAGATCCTACGTCGCTGGGTGCAGGAAGAGGCCCTGATGAAGCAGTATTTATCAAGGCTAACTACAGATTCCCATTCATAAGGCGATAGCTTACTGCGGAAGGTTTATCCGAGTCTAGTTGACTTGTATTCGTGCGGGCCGCATAATAGCAGCAACCAATGCGCTTTAACCGAGTACTAAGCAACGGTCTGGCCGCCTGGGAATTGCTGGCAGTAATAGCGCTAGTCACTGCTCTGGCTTTCTTATTGATGAGATTGCTAGTTGGAGGCAGCATTGCTGACCAGCGCAGCTTGACCATCAGTCGGCTGCTGGCCATCAGTGAGGCTCTGGACAAATACGCAATAGACAACGGCGGACAGTTCCCGACCACCGACCAGGGCCTGGCGGCGCTGCTGCAGCCTCCGACCACTGAACCCCAACCGCGCCATTGGCAAGGGCCCTATCTACCGGATGCAGCCACCTTGGAGGATGCCTGGGGCCGGCAGTTTCATTATGTGCAGCCCGGGGCTGGTGATCCGCCACGCCTTTATGACCTGTGGAGCCTGGGAGCTGACGGAGCTGAGGAGTGCAGTGGCGTTGATACGGATATACTCTCCTGGGACCGCAGCACCACCCTACCCTGATCTGCGGAAGTAGCACTCTCCTCAGTAAGTCGCGCGATCGCGCCAACTCACATTCTGCCTCAAAGCCCCGCAGATTCGTGCCCTATTGTCCGTGGTGGGGAGGAAAGTGGGAGGTGACGGCGAAAGTAACAAGACAGGCGACATGCCAACACCTGGCTACCCTGAATTAGAACTCTATAGGAGGGAAGTACGATGCGCAAGACAGTACAGACCGTAGGCCTAGCTGTCATTATGTTGTTGGCGGTAGTGCTGCTGGTAGGCTGTCCTAAGGCACCGCCGGTCGGAGAAGGGGGCGGCCCGCCGCCAGTCAGGCCGACTGCCGACCCACCAGCCGGGCAAGCCGTCTCGGAGCCAGGCACGCTGGCCGAAGCTATGAAGGTCCGGGCGGCCCTGACGAGCTACGAGGTGACTATGACTAGCCCCGAAGGGGAGACGATCACCCAAGTGGTGAAGCTCGAAGCCGGTGAGCCGGTGCGGATGAAGATAGAGCAGGAAGAGGGCTGGGTGATGATGGATATGGCTGAGAAGGTGATGTATATGTACTCGCCTGAAGCGGGCGGCGTCCTGAAGATGCCAATGGATGGCGGCGAGGGTGCAGAAGAGATGCCCGTTATCGGCACCGAGAACTTCGAAACTGACGTGCCAATTCTGAGCAGTGACACGCTGGATGGCGTGGAGTGCTGGGTAGTGGAGACTTTGCTTGAGGAGAAAGACGAGGCAAGCAAAGTATGGATTGACAAGGAATATGGCCTGCTGCGCCAGGCTCAGCAGGGCGAAGAGATAGTGAAATTCGCGTATGACAAGATAAACGCGGTGCCGGATAGCGCGTTTGAGTTGCCCGAGGGCATCGAATTCATGGATATGAGCGAGATGCTAGAGGGCATGATGCAGGAGATACCAGCGAAGCCCTAAAGACCTCCGGCTACCGAGTGGTTTTTGTCGGAGAACGTGCCCCACCCAGTGCGCCTGACGGCTTTAGTGATTCACAGGAGGAACGGCAATGTCCGAGCCTTACGCGCGGAAGTATTTTGGCACGCCGGGCCGACGGCTCTCACGAACTGCGGGGCAATCGGGTGGCTTGCTAACCCAGACGCGGCATGCGAGTTTGGCAACACTCTCCTCGGAGGTGCCGGCATATGAAAGATAAAGAAGCAACCGAGTTGGAGAGCCTGCGTGAGGCGGCGGCGCAGTTGGAACGTCAGCTAGATGCCGCGCGCCGCATCGCGGCGGGGCTTAGCGCCATCACCAAAGTCAAGGAACTGGTCCAGGAGGCCTTGGACATTAGCCTAGACATCGCTGAGGCCGAGGCCGGGTCAATTCTGCTGCACGACCCGGACAAGGACAAGCTGGTCTTTGAGTATGTGGTCGGTGAAAAGAGCGACGAACTGATGGGAATGGAGCTGGATCCCGACCAGGGCCTGGCCGGCTTGGTTTTTCAAAGTGGCGAGAGCAGTATCTCGGAGGATGTCAGCAAAGAGAAGGCTCATCTGCGGCAGGTCGGCGAACAGGTCGGCTACCTAACCACTAATATGATCACTGTCCCCCTCAAATCAGTGGAAGGCCAGCCCATCGGGGTGATGCAGGTACTCAATAAACGCGGCGCACCTTTTGATGAGCATGACGTCACCCTAATAGAGATTATGGCCGCGCAGATTGCCGCCGCCATCGAGACGGCCCGACTCAACGAAGAGGCTCGGCTGGCGATCGTGGTACGGTTCATCGGCAATATTAGCCACGACGTGAAGAACATGATTACGCCGGCGATGACGGGGGCCGAGACGCTGCAGTTAATCACCAATGATAGCTATCAGCAGTTTGATGAACGGCTACACGAAATCAGTTGTCCAGTAGCGGAAGCTGAGCAACTCAAAGAAGCTATGGCGGAGCTGCGCGAGCTGTCTCCCGAAATGATTGAGATCATCATAGAGGGGTGCAACGCCGTCCAGCAGCGTATGGCCGAGATTTCGGCGGCGGTCAAAGGAATAGTCGCCGAGCCGCATTTTGAGATGACCGACATAGTGCCCCTGGCCCAGCGCGTGGGCAATCTGCTGAGCGCTCAGGCTCAGAAAGAGGGCATTACTGTCACTATCGAGCCGGTCGGCGAAGTGCCGACGGCGATGGTAGATGCCAAGCAAATCTACAATGCCATCTACAACCTTATCTTCAATGCCATGGACGCTTGTGATAAGGGAGCCACTATCACCTTCCGGCTAAAAGGCCAACCCGAGGGCCAGTTCCCGGAAGGTAACTATCTGCTACTGGAGTGCGAGGACACTGGCTCGGGGATGCCGGAAGAGGTCAAGGCGAAGCTGTTTACCGATGATGCCATCAGTACTAAGCCAATGGGCACCGGGCTAGGTACGCGTATCGTCAAGAATGTGGTGGATGCCCACGGGGGCATGGTGGAAGTGGAGAGTGAAATGGGCGTAGGTACGACCATCCATTGCCGCATACCTCTGGAGCAATAGCAGATTAGCTCGGCGTCTCAATCTTAGTGTAGCCTCCTTAGAAAGAAGCCCCAGTAACGATGAGACAACTTGTAGTTTATACCGATAGGTTGCAAAGACAACCTGCCGCCGAAGCTCTCAGCTTCTTGGCGCAGGCCGGGGCAACTCTGGCCGAGATATCTGGCCTGGCACCGGCCACGCACATTGATCTGGCTGATGAGACGGCGGTCGCGGCTCTGGCCGATGCTCTGACTGACCTGCCCATACAAGCTTACTCACTTCATGCTCCTACTATTCAGCCCAGCAAAGCTACCTGGGATATATCCCAGGTAGACGAGGACAAACGGCAGCTAGCGGTCCAAGGCAACATCAATATATTGCGTGCTGGCACCCTGCTGGGAGTGCATCATATAGTCATTCATCCGGGGGTAGACTCATCTAGTCCTGAACAGCTTGCCAATTCCCGAGCCAGCCTGCAGCAACTGGCAGAGGTTGCCCAAGACTGGGGGCTCCAGATTGCGGTGGAGAATCTGCCCCTCGGATATTTGGGTGACTCCCTGCCACAAATGCAGCAGCTACTGGAGGGCCTAAACCCCGACATCGTGGGATTGTGCCTGGATACCGGCCATGCTAACCTAGGGCCACACACCCCGGCCGATTATATCCGGGCCTTCCCCCACCACTTAATTGCCATACATTGGCAGGACAATCACGGCACTAAAGATGAGCACCTGTTCCCGGGGGTTGGCTCCATGGTCTGGGAGGACTTTTTCGCCGCTCTTAATGAGGTAGGCTATGACTTGCCCGTGACGCTGGAAGCTTTTCCCCCCGAGGCAATGTCCTGGAACGAGGCGGTCAGGTTAGCTCGCGAGGCCTTGGCCGAGGACCGCGCTCCGATATTGCCCGCTGCTTCCCCGGCAGAGTAAGAGGGGTCACCAATGGCAGAGCCTAACAATAAGGTGCCTGCGGCCACTTATGAGTCGCCGGCTCCGCCCCTGGATTTCGGCGCGCTATCCGTGGCCATAGTCTGGGGTACTACTGCCGTGGTGCAGAAGTTCTTGCTGGAAGTTTTTTCGCCAGCGGCACTGCAGTGCATTCGCAATTCCGGCGCGAGTGTGCTGCTCTTAGCGATAATGTTGTTGTTAGGCCGAAGAATCCGCGAGGCCCTGTCAACTAGTTTCTGGGCACTACTAGGCGCCGGACTGTTGATGGGGGTTCAGCTTTTGACTTTTGTCTATGCTCTGAATCTGACCACCGCCAGCGAAGCTGCCCTTATTATTAGCACCGCCCCAGTCTGGACAGCACTGTTAGCAGCAGCCCTAGGCCTGGAAGCCATCTATCCGCGCAACTGGATGGGCATCTTGGTAGCCCTGGGCGGCGTTGCTCTGATAGTGGTTGGTGGTAGCTTGAGCCCGGTGGCACACGCGCCCACCCGCGTAGCCGGTGATATGCTAATGCTGCTGTCGGCCTTCCTATATGGCTCGTATATGGTAATCAGCAAAGGTTTGATGCAGCGGCACGGAACCCTGGTAGTCATTACCCTTTGTGCTTGCCTGGCCAACGTAATAATCGTACCGCTAGGGCTGGACCAGGTGCTAGCCGCGCCCTGGTCAACTCTTAGCAGCCTGCAGTGGCTGTGCCTGGTTTATGCGATAGTGCTGGGCTCAGTGTATGGATTTGTGATGTGGTACCGTAGTATCAAACGCACCAGCCCCGCCCGCACCGCAGTCTATCAATATCTGGTGCCAATAGTGGCAGTGGTTACGGCGGCGCTGTTTTTGCACGAGCGACTCACTCTCCTACAATTCGCGGGGATAGGCGTAACTCTGGGCGGTATTTGGGTGGCTCGCTACCATCCTGCCATTCGTAGCATCGCCTATCCAGAGGAGTAGCCCGATGGCCGCAATCGTGGCTGACGGGACAGGGCTTGAGACTAAGCCGGCACAAAGATGCCTTCAGGCACTACCGCATCCCAATCATCGGGCAACGGAATACCAGCCGCAGTCAGGATTACCGCCGCGGTGTCGGTGATGTTGACTGGCGCCTTGATCTCTTGCCCCGACTGAATGCCTGGCCCCCGGCATACCCACAGGACGTTCATCTCCTCGGGTGATGAGCCGCCATGCGTGAAGCTGCCATCCTCGTATGTAGTGCCACCGTGATCAGATAGGACAATGGTCAGGCTATTCTCTGTCAGGCCCAAGTCCTCAATGGCATCCAGCAGCAGCCCAACCCAACTGTCCGTTATCGTCATCTGCTTCATATAGGCTTGGGAATCGTAGCCACGGCGGTGCCCGACGAGATCTTGGGCATCAAGATGAATGAAGAACAACCTCGGCTTCACATATCGGACGTAGGCCGCGGCCATAGGTACGAGGGCGCAATCCGGTGCGTAGGCACGGTGCACCCGCAGGCCCGGCTCGATCAAATCAGTGATGATGGGCGCCCATGCACCGAAGACTCCGGCCGGCGGCTCATCCCAACAACGGCTAAGGCGACTTATCCAGCTTGGCCAGGGAGATTCGTCTGTTAAGGGATGCTCTTCGCGAACTTGGTGTTTTTCGGGGAGAACACCCGTGAGCATTGATCCCCAGGCGGGGTAGCTAACGGACGGCAGCACCGTTTGGGCCTGATAGGTGACCACGCCCTGAGCAAACAAAGCGTCCAGCCGCGGCGTCTTAGCCTCCCTAACCGCGGGGCCGCGAGCGCCATCAATGCCAATGACGAAGATATTCTGAGCAGTAGCTGGCAATTGCATCACCCTCTGGCGCTGAGCTTGTAGGTTAGGGTCGCCACTGGCATCAATTTGCATCAGTCCGCCAGCTCGGCGGCCTGCTGGATCTGCTGGACGGTGGCGAGGGGAATGTCGTGTTCCCTGACGAACGCAGCTAGGGGCTCGCCGGTGGCCATTGTCCCGTCCGGCGCCATTATCTCGCACATAACCACCGCTGGATACAGCCGGGCCAGGCGAGCCAGAGCCACCGCCCCCTCGGTATGGCCGGCCCGCTGGGCCAGACCATTTTCCGCCGCTGCCAGGGGAAAGACATGGCCGGGGCGGGCGAAATCTTCCGCCGCCGCCTGCGGGTCAATCAGGGCCTGGATAGTCGCGGCCCGGTCAAAGGCGGAGACTCCAGTAGTAATGGCCGGCTTGTAATCAACCGGCACCGCAAACCGAGGGGCATTCTCAGCAGCAAAACGGGGCGGGATCAGCGGTATCTGTAACTCGCGCAAGCTTTCCGGGATCATAGCCACGGTAATTAGTCCCCGGGCGTATTGCACCATAAAATTGAGACTCTGGCCGGTAACAAATTGGGCGGCCTGGAGCAGGTCGGCCTCGCCCTCGCGCTGGGGAGCATCCAATAAAGCCACAAATCCGCCCGCACGGAAATGTGCGATTATCTCATCAAGTGATCGTTGCTTCATGACTCCCACTGGTATCGTCGCTGCAATACAGGTCAAAGACTACGTGCGCACGCTTGATACTGCTAACAAACTAACGTTATTATAGTAATAAGCTATTCCCCTGTCAACGCAGCGGGGCAGTGATTTGAGAAAAGGCGGGCTTGCCAGGAGGAGTATCCCCAGTAACTGAAGAAACCTAGTGCTGAAAAGGAGGATTATCAATGTCGGAATACCTCATTAGGCAACAATTGGATAACGG
>JAUWJN010000065.1 GCA_030607655.1 bacterium | reverse complement strand
GGGGTGAATGTGAACGGGTCACTGCTTGGCGCTATGCGGTAATCGCCGGGAAGCAGCCCGGTGATTTCGTAGGTGCCATCGGCTCCGGTAACCGCCTCGGCGACCTTGGTGACGGTGGCGTCATAGGCTTCTACCGGCACGCCCGCTACCGGATCGTCGCTCCCATCTGTCACGGTGCCCGAGATAGAGTAGGTGGGTATCACTATGGTGAAGCTCTGCGTGACCGACCACTCCGAGATCAGGCCATTGACCGTCCGCACGCGCCAGTAATAAGTCTCATTGTTCGCTAAGCCAAGCGAGGCGTTCACCAGGAAGCTGGTAACACCGGGGCCGGTAACTCCGTGCTCCGGGTCACCGGGATTGCCCAGATCAGGGCTAATTATGGGGCTGCTGAAGTCAGGGTCATCGTCCAGCTCGACGTGGTAAGCCATCTGTTCGGGTGGATCGTCGGCGTCCAGGTCCGTACCGGAATCCCACGCCAGCGTCGGCGTTGCGGAGTCGGCGGTGCCACTGGGCGAGAAGCCGGAAGTTGGTGGATTGGGCGCGTGGTCCACTTTGAAGTTATGCACCTCAGACCATACCGAGGCCAATCCGCGGGTGTCCACGGCCTGTACCCGCCAGTACCACCAACTGTAAGCCAGCGAGATCGGAACGGTCAGTTCGGTAATGCCAGGGCCGCCATAATACGTGGTGTCGTATTCATAGTCCACCGTGGCAAAGTCGATAGTCGTGCTCAACTGGACGATGTAGGTCAAGTCCTCGGGGTCATCCCAACTGTCCGGATCGGATCCGTCCGGCCAGTCCAACGTCGGCATCTGGGTTTCAATGCTGATCCCATCAGTCGGCGACCAGTCCTCAGCCGGAAGATGCGGCGGCTGGGGCGGATTATTCACATTCACCGATGGCCCAGAGAAGAAGCCTGGCGCCAGGGGCAGCCGGACAATGTCCAGCCCGTCGGAAGCAATAAAATAGTAGCTATGACTCTGGCTGGCCGAGAGGGCTGAGGTCGAATAGTAATAGACCATTCCGTCGGTCATATTGGTATCCATTGGATTCCAGGCCGCCATTAGGTGCTCTTCATTGTCAATAAATACCTTGACAAACTCCGCCGGATTGCCGCGCACGCCGCCGTAGCTATCAGGGTCGGAGTAAACCACCCAGTAGGTGAATTCGGTCTCCTCCAAGCCGATGGTCGGGTCCAGTTCAACGGTCGCCGTGAAGTCGTCCCCCGCCTCGACCCCCGCGGCGTCCAGGTCAGCACCGCTCTCCAGCACGATAGTTTTCGTGTTATGGTCCACACTCTCCACCCGGAACTTGCCCTTGGCCCCGAAGTCCACCGCCACAATCGGGTCGCCGGCCAGCGAGTACCCAGCGGTATAAACGAACGTAGTTGCCGAGGTCACACCACTAACCTTGCCCGTCCCGACTTCGAATCCCAGGCTGGGCTCGGTGTTAGGAGCGATATCGGGCCCCTGAGCAGCACTTGCCTCATGACCCTTAGGCCCAAAGAACTGACTGTAACCCCCGCCGTTGTACCACAACGAACCATCCGAGGCCTGGGCCTCGAAGGTATGTATGCCCTCGCTGAGCCTGATATCCTCCACGGTTACATATTCGCAGCCATCGGCATAGGTGGTATCCTCGGGCAGTACCTTGGTCATATTATAGATTTGGCCGGGGTCGCCATCTATTTGTAGCCTGATAACCGACGGCGCGTTATTCTCGGGATCAGTATAGGTCACGTAGAAGCGGAACGCCGTCGCCGGCGTGCCTTCATAAGTGGTGTCGCTGTCATAGCCCCACGACAAGAAGCCATCGCCATCGCAGTGGGCAAATACGCGGAACTGGTTACCCGCTGTCACCCCGAAGCCGGGCAGACTCACGCCGCCTGCTATCGTTATTTCGGTCGTGGTATTGCTATCAATCTCAAAGGTTTGGAACTGGGCCAGGCCCGTACGCATCTGGATGTACATACCGGCCAGGGCGCTGGCCGGATAGCCGGGCAGGTCGCCGGGGCGGACATATTCAAAGGTATCGCCGCTGGGGGCGGAGGCCACCTGATTAACGTCCGGGGGCACGAAGAAGTAGGCACTTAGTGTCGGGGCGCTGTTGACCATGACCTCGGGGCCTTCAAAGTAGCCGGCCTGCGGGTACCTGGCCATCTCGCCCTCCACTTTCTGGTCAATGGGGTCGGGGACCCCGTAGTCCTGAAAGTACTGCTGCCAATTTATCCAGTAGGCCCAGTTGTCCCAGAACTCGAAGTAGTAGTGGTGAGTGCCCTCATCCAGTGCCACTCCCGCGCGGCCCGTATTCAGCGTGTATGCTGCGCCGTCCCGGTAGTTGGTATCTGAGGGGTCTTCCGGTTCCATTATGGTACGGAACCACTTGGCGATGTTGAAGAAGTCGCCGGCGGCTACGCCGCTGAGACCACTGACGGTGATACTCCACGCCGACGCGCTGTTAGCGGTAATCGCAAACTCCTGCCCGGCCGCATCCCCCGTCTGCATCCGTACGGTCATACCGACTAACGTGTTGTTGGCGTAAGCTACCCCGCCCGCCGGATCGAATTCGTAAGTGATAACATTGCCGGCAGCCGATGCCCCTTTAGCCTGCCCCTCGGCATCGCCAAACAGGTCAATCCACAGAATGCTCTTGAAGGGCCGGTCGCCCTGGCGGCCGGTGGTCCGCACTTCCCCGTCATCATCATAATAGGTGGCCTGGAATGTAAAGTCAGTGCCCTGCGTGCCGGAGACTGGGCTGACTGACTGATTGGCCAACTGCGGCTTGTTATTGACCCGGAACCAGTAAAAGTCATTATCACCGGGGGGCACGCCGATATCGCCGTGGTCATCACTGGGTCGGTTGGGGAATACAGCGATGCGCCGGCCGTCACCGGTCCGGAAATAATATTGATAGTCGCCGGGCCCGCCGGGAAGCTGATCGGCACTGGCCTCGTAGTAATACAGACATCCATCAGTGTAAGTATTATCAGTCGGATAGACCTTATTCATGGAATGACCTTGCCAACCGGTCAACGGCGTGCCGTCCTCATCAACCTGGCGGATAAAGGTCTGAATGAACTGGGGCTGCAAGTCATCCGACTGCCAGTAGTTAATCCGGAAGACAAAGTTGGTATCCATAGTCCACTTGCCGCCGCGAAAGTCGGGGTCGGGCGTTATGTTCACAAAGTTGGGCCAGATGGTGTCGTCGTTAGTAAAGCGCTTGGGAGCGGTGCCGGTAGCATAGGGGTTGAGAGGATTGGCGGCATTGTACCCGCCATATACATTGGCCGGGTGGAGCGGGCCGTTCAGCGGCCCCCACGGCTCGCCGCTGTCAGCCAGTGGATTGAACGGGTTAGGTAGTGAGCCGGGCACCTGCGGGCCTAAGTTCGCCTCCAAGTAGCCGGACCACGGGTAACCCATCTCCGGTGCGGTGAGAGGGCCATCCTGGAAGTAGGGATGGGCGCTGCGCACCGGATCTACCTTGGGGTATCTATCTGTGTCTTGGCTGTCATAGGGATAGCCGAATCCGCCGCCGCCCAGGTCGTCAAACCACTTATACACATCCTCGGTATGGACCCCGCCATCACGCACTACGTGCTCGGCCCACAGGGAATCACCGGGCCGGCCCGCCAGGGCCAGGGAACATTTACCGACATACTCATAATCCCCAGGTACGTGGCTACCCCCAATGCCCCACACGGGCGGATCCCAGTCGCGGGTAGTCACAAACTGATAGGTATGCCCGCCCGCCCGCATGGCTGCATAGTTGTTACAGGCCGGCCGACCATTACTTCCTGCCCCACTAGCATCCCTATGGTCGTAGCCGGCCGGATCAAAGGGGAACAGGAAAATATTGTGCACCAACTGCAGGTAGTTGGTCGGCGTTACCTGGTATCTGTAAATTACGTCACCGGGGAAACTGCCCGACTCGCGGACCATATAATACGGCCGGTCGTAGTCATCATCTAAGATGAGAAGGGCTTCGGCGGTCCGGCTAGTACGGCAGGGGCAGTTGATGCTTCCTATCTGATCCAAGTGGGGATCCCACCAGGGAGCATAGAGCCAGTAGTCGTTGGCCGGATAGTACGGGTCCCAACCTTGCCACTTGTCCCAATGGTCCCAGTCGTCGTCGCGCAGCCCTTCCTTTACATAGTCGTCAAAAACACAGTAGTAATATTGCTCCTCAGGCATTAGCCGACCCGAGGTGGCATTCCACACCGGCACCAGCCCGTCTATGGCACTCATGTACTTGACTCGGAAGGTATAGGTGGCACTGCTGGAGCCATTATCCAGGTTAGTTCCTTCCGCCCCCTCAGTGACTACTAGAGGGTCTACCCCCGTTCCTACGCCGCTGTACCAGTACTGGTGCTCTTCGGAGTTCACCAGCTCTCCGTTATATACATACCACGGCAACGGCACAGCAATCGTCCGGTACGTCCCGGTGGCGTCGGTGTATCCCTGAGATGCATAATACTTATTAGTACTGTCCCACTTGCTCCAGTATAGGCGGAAATAGAAAGTGATGTAGCCTGAGGGTTGGCCGTAGGAGGTACCCGAAGAAACGGAGCCGACCAGGTAGTCATAGTGATAGGCAGAGAAGGGCCCAATGGTCAAAGTGCGGCTGCCCGCATCGCCGCTGGTCTGGTCGGTGGACGAGACGCCGTAGTGCCAGGAGTAGTCGCCGGGATCCAGATCGTATACTTGCCATATACCATCAGAACTGTACTGCAGCACTTCTCTATATGTTTTGCCGCTGGGGGCCGCTTCCGTATTGTTGAAGCTCACGCCGTACAGGTGGAGGCGATCAATTATTTCCGATGGCTGTCGTCCTGGGGTATCGGTATCAATGTCCGCCTGGTTCCAGGTGACAGTGCAGCGGAACCAGCGCTGGGAGTTCATAGTTGCTGTCTTCGGATATGCCCCTTGGCCGGCAAACCGCAGGCTAACATCGGCGGCTTGGGCAGTTGAGGTAGCAACCAGAATACCTAACACCGCCAGAATGACAATGCTGAGTATAATGTACATTGAAGAGTGCTTCGTCATCATTATTTTCCCTCCCGCAACGGATGGCCCGTCTCGGATGGTTCTGCCACAAATACTATCGTCCGGGCAGCCTTAATGACTGCCCGCACCCATGCTCACCCATTCTTGCATGGGCTAACTACCTGCTGCCCTTGCTCATTTATCTATCTGACGATCCTAATTGTATAGGAATTGGCTACAGAAGTCAACTGCAATTAGTCCAGGAGACCAAGAACATGGCGAAAAGCCCCCCGACTAGCTACATGCGATACTGGTGCCCTCCAGTTCCAGCAACTTTCGTTTCATCTCCAAGCCTCCCCCGAAACCTCCCAGGCTGCCGTCAGCGCGGATTACCCGGTGACAGGGTATTAGAATAGGCGCCGGATTACGTCGCAGGGCTTGCCCCACCGCCCGGGCCGCGCCTGGCAAGCCTACCTGGGCCGCCAACTGGCCATAACTTCGGGTATCGCCCCAGGAGATGGTAGCAGCGGCCGCCAGTAGCCTCCGGCTGAACGCTGGCAAGGCGGAGATGTCCACAGGTACAGTAAAGTGCCGGCGGCGGCGCTGAAAATACTGGTGTAATTGCTGCGCTGCCACCTCGGCTAACTCAGCGTTGCGGCCCGATTCATCTGCTAGTAGCCGCCATACAGGCTGCCGGGTGGGTTGAGGTAAGATTACCCGGCTTACCCCGGTCGCGGTGGCCGCGACTCCACACCATCCCCAGGTTGTAGGGAAGACAACTAGCCCGTCAATATGTAATGCTCCCTGTCTTGATTGCAGACTCCCAGTTGTCTTTATCCGGCTAACATCAGATAGCCAAGATGAAATTCGTGGCCCTCGCTCAGCTCGTGCTTTTTCTCGAGGATAGTTAGCTTCAGTACATGCTCCCCCTGGGACAAGTCACCCGCGATAATGCAGACCCCCCGGCGATTATAGCGGGCGGTAGGTCCCCAAGAGGCATCCAGTTCCCGAACCGGATTGCCATCAATCTCACACGAAATGATACCGGCATCCTTACGTACCTGGTAATACAGGCCGACCATAGTAGCATTAAACTTGAATTCAATGGTCTGCCCAGATTTCGTGGCCATAAGTGAGCCGTCCTTGAAGAACCCGGCCGGCTCGAGGACCTCCCAACCCTCGGGTGGGTTTTCGGTGACCGGGGCGAGCCGCGCCGTCTCATAGTAGTCACCGAGGATCGGGGGCGGAAGCTGTTCGGGAGGCGGGAGAGCCTCGGTCAATCGCATCTGCTGGTGCAGGAAAGTCGCCAGGACCGCCGCGTAGATTGAATGCCCCCAACTGTTGGGGTGGACGCGGTCACCGGCAAGTATCTGCCAATCTATGTAACCGGGCTCACACACAGCCCGAATCGGTGCCTGCCAGTCCACCGTGGGAATTCCGTAGGCATCGGCTACTGCCTGGTGGCGATGAATGGGCATATCCAGATCATACGCAGTAGTGTACACGAATACCAGGTCGGGCTTCTTCTCCCGTTGCCAGGCCTGGCGAACTAGGCCCGCCATGCAGGCCCGGACGCTATCGTCGTTCCCCCGCTGATCGTTGACTACGAACTCGACGAATACCAGGTCAGGATCGTACTGCAACACGTGTCTCTCCAGTCGGAAGGCGCCGAAATGTGACCCTGTGCCGCCAATCGCGGCGTTGATTTCTTCAACCTCAATGTCCTTGAATTGCTCTTGCAGCCAGTTGGTAGTGAAAGGCCGCCAGCCGTTTTGGGCGGTAATGGAACCACCGATGTAGGCTACCTTAACTGGGCCGCCGGCTCGACATTTGTCGAAGAAAGTCACCAGGTTGTGCTGGGGAGCAACAGCCTGTTCGTCGGCAAGAGTCGGAGCAAGCTGCGCAACAAGTATCACCGAAAGCATTATCCTCGTGAGCATTTCTATGCTCTCCCTACTCAATCGAGATTTTCCGGATAAGAGCTTACTTATGTTTGATTGTTTGCTCGAGCCATCAATTCCTCCCTGGGCATAGAGTTCGCAGGGGGGCCGGACAACTTTGCTCCCGCCCTGGTTTGTGGTATACTGGAGCCATCATTTCCCAGGACAGGATGCCCCGGTGAGAAGACTACTCGCCCGCACGGATTTTGTGCTGCTGGCCATTGTGCTAGTGCTGGCGGCTTATGGGGCGTTGATGATCTATAGCTGCACCTATAAGCGGCTGGCCCGTGAGGAGCGCCCTCCAACCCGCACCGTGAGTCTGCAATTAGTCTGGATTGGGTTAGGACTGGTCATTATGGGGCTGGTGATGGCGGCTGATTACGCCAAGGTGGCGAGTTTCTCCCCCCTCATATACGGCGTGTGTCTGGTGCTGCTGGTGGTGGTGCTGGTGATAGCTAAGACCGTATTGGGCGCCAGTCGGTGGATTCCGCTGGGGTCGCTGCATATCCAGCCGGCTGAGTTGACCAAGTTGGGCCTTATCCTCATACTAGGCGGTTACCTGGCGGCGCGCCGGGAGGAGGGCGAGCATGATGCCTTTGCCGTAGTAGCTCATTCCCTGGGCTATGTACTGGTGCCGGCACTCTTGATATTCTTGCAGCCCGACTTGGGGACCCCGATAGTATTGATCTTTATCTGGCTGGTGATGCTCTATGTAGTGGGGGCGCGCATATCCCACTTGGGCGCCTTGGTATTTGCCTTTCTTATGCTGTTTACCGCGGCCTGGAGTTTGGATATTATCCGCCCTCACCAGAAGGAGCGAATGACTGCCTTCCTGCACCCGGAGGATGACCCCGAAAGAAGCGGCTATCAACTTAAGCAATCGTTGATTGCCATTAGCTCCGGCCGGCTGCTGGGCCAGGGCTTGTCCCATGGCTCCCAGAGCCAGCTTGGCTTTGTGCCCTATCAAGAACAGGACTTCATCTTCACGGTGGTAGCCGAGGAATGGGGTTTTGTCGGCGCCGTGGCGCTATTCGGTTTGTTTGCCGGCCTGCTGGGCCGCGCCTTGATTATCTGTATGCACGCTGAGGATGTCTACGGACGACTAGTGGCGGCCGGCGTGATCGCCATGTTCTTCATCCACATTATTGCCGGGGTGGGAATGACAATGGGGCTGCTACCCGTCAAGGGCATGACCTTGCCTTTTGTTAGCTACGGGGGCAGCAGTATGGTGGTAAACTTTGCGGCAGTCGGACTGTTGCAGAGCATCTACATACGGCGCCAGAAAATCGCCTTCTAGGGGGGCGTAGGTAAGCTGTGGACGACGAGCAACAAAACTGGCATTTGATTGGCTGGGATGGTATCACCGTGCGGGTGCCCGCCGAGTGGGATATGGGGGCGATCAGCCGCGAGGAGAAAGGCGGTTATCTGCGCGCGGACGACCAGGAGATGCCGCGGTTGGAGATAAAATGGCACTCCTCGGATGGGTTCGTTGATATGGAGCAGGTAGTCAGCCAATACCTCAAACAGATGCAACGCTCCCGCAAGCGGGGGCAACAGCCAGTACACATAGAGCGGGAAGTTAAAGTGATAAGCCGGCGCAAGGTCAAGAAGGACAAGCTCCAGACCTTTGCCTGGCACGCCGAGCAGGATGCCTATGGCGCCGCGTGGCTGTGCAAGCAGTGCGGGCGCGTGGTTATTGCTCAGGTTATGGGTTCTGTTGATGAGGAGAATCTGGGTCAACTTGCCCAGCAGGTAATCGCCACCGTCAGCGACCACCCGACGGGAGGCTGGAAGACGTGGGCGGCCTACGGCTTTGTCGCTGAGCTGCCTGAAGATTTCGAACTGAAGAATCAGAAGCTGAGGGCCGGGCTGATAGAGTTCAATTTCGAGCGCAACACTGAGAAGGCAACCGTGGCCTGCTGGGGAATGGCCAACGTCGCCCTGCGGCGCCGGAGTCTGAAGGAATGGGCAGAGCAGGAGTTGGGCAAAGCCCTGTCGCGCTATGGCCCTGAGTCCGAACCGATAGAGCATCGCGGGCATCCGGCCCTGGCCATTACCGGCAAGCGCCTGCTGCCTTTCCAGGGAATTCAGCGCTTTTTCCGGCATGTGGCCGGTCGGCCCTGGGCTGACCAGTTGCGGGGCTATGTATGGCACTGTGAACCGGAGAATAAGATATACGTGGTCTACGCCTACCTGGATCACGATAATTATGACCTGGCGGAGCAGATTCGAGACCGAATTGTCTGCCATCAGGAGACTATTACCTAGTCAAGGGTGACGCCCGTGTCCTGTAGCTTCTCATATTCCAGTCGGAGCTGGCAGCTAGCCGTCGGCTTAGTAGCTACAATGGCAATAGTGGCGGGGCCGCGAGTCTGGGCCGACCGCGAGGAGGCCGTCCGGCTGGTGACGGAAGCCCGTGAGCTTATTGCTGTGGATAAGTATAATGAGGCGCGGCACAAGCTGGCCCAAGCGGCAGAGGCCGATGTGCGCTATCCCGAAATCTATGCCAATCTGGGCTATCTTGATGAATTGACCGCCACTAAAGAGCAGGCCCTGGCTCACTATGGCCATACCTTGCAGTTGCAGGCCGAGCACAAATACGCTCGCAGCCGCTTTCGCCACCTATTCTTCGCCGGCCCGTTTCCCCGCTGGATCAGTCTGGGTTTTATGAAATACAGTCCGGTATCCGTGGCAGTGGATAGTTGTCAGATTCGGTCAACGGACTTGACCGGCCCGGCCCGTCAGTATCAGCGCCGCTTCGCCTACACTACCTCCCTACTATTCCCCGAGGAGATGGGCCGCGGGGCTCCGGCGCTGGCGATCAAAATTCCGGCGGCCGGCGAAACCTCAGGTGTGACCACCGTAGTCAACCGAGTCACCTACGGTTGGGTAATGAGCCCGGATAGCGACACCCTGCGCCTGCGCTTTGTGGTGCAGTATC
>JAUWJN010000019.1 GCA_030607655.1 bacterium | reverse complement strand
GGAATACCAGCGGCCCCGCCCCAATCCTTGTATAAGTCAAACTCTTCGGGGGGTATGTAGCGGGTTACCGCCACGTGCTGGCGAGTAGGTTGCAGGTACTGGCCGATAGTCACAATGCTGACACCCGCCGCGGCCAGATCCGCCAGAGTTCGCTTAATTTCTATGTGGGTCTCGCCAAAGCCGACGCGCAGCCCCGCCGTGCGCGGAGTATGAGGCGCTATCTCTCCGGCGGTCCTTAGAAGCGCCAGCGACCGTTCATAATCAGCCTGGGGCCGCACCTGGGGATAGAGTCGCGCGACCGTCTCCACATTATGATTGAATATTGTCGGCCCAGCCTCCAGGACCAGCTGCAAAGCCTCAATATTGCCCTGGAAATCAGGCGTGAGCACTTCAATGCCGGCATCTGGCAGGTGCTGCCGCACTTCCCCAATAGTCCGACAGAATTGCTCAGCCCCACCGTCCGGCAGGTCGTCGCGGGTTACGGAGGTTATCACTACAAAGTCCAAGTCCATCTCGGCAGCCGCCTCGGCTACTCGCCGCGGCTCATCGGGGTCAACCGGCTGCGGTGCGCCACTACTGATCGCACAGAAGCGGCAGTTGCGCGTGCATACTTCACCCAGAATCAGGAAGGTGGCCGTCCCCCGCGAGTAACATTCACCGATATTGGGGCAGCGGGCATGCTCGCAGACTGTCGCCAGGCCGTGAGAATGCACCAGCTCGTGAGTACGCTTACTGAGCCGTGCCTTGCCCGTCTTCACTCTCAGCCACTGAGGCAGTCGCGGGCGGGAGCCATCATATTCCACATTAGGTTGAAGGGGGCTTTTGTCGTCTCCTGTCATTGTCGCTCTTGGCTGAAGTGATTCCAGCCGCCGGCGGTGACCTCCAGCGGCTCACCGCTCTCATCCAGCACGGTTACGCCCTCGCCTTCGCTTACATAGCCGATTGGCGTGAGAGTGGTCCCGGCTTTCTGGGCGACCAATTTCGCGACCTGCTCGGCAAGGTGGGGCGAGACCGCCAGCAGCAGCTCGTATTCTTCCCCACTGGTCAAGGCCCACTGGACGGGATCTTCGTCCAATTGCTCAGCAGTCTGGGCGCATAGCGGCGCAATCGGCACGCGGGCGACTTCCAGGGTCAGGGCAACCCCGCTGCGCCGCGCTAGATGTCCCGCATCCTGCACCAAACCATCGCTGATATCAATAGCGGCGGTAACCGCGTCCCGGGGCCCCAGCGCTTCAACTACGGCCAGTCGCGGGATCGGATTGATGAAGCGGGTCCGCAGTGCTTTGGGAAGGCCTGACGCCGCGGATATCTGTCCGGTCTGCAACAGGGATAGGGCGGCGACGGCCTCGCCGAACGAGCCCGTTACCATCAAAATGTCACCCGGCTGGGCGCCGCTGCGCAACCATGGCTCGCGGGCAGTGCCAATGATGACGACATCTAAGAATATGCCGGCGGGGCTGGCGGCAGTGTCGCCGCCGGCCAGAGCAGCGCCATACTTACCCAGGATTTCCACCAGCCCGGCCATCAACTGCTCCGCCGCCATTGTCTCTGAGGAAGGTGGCAAGCCCACCGAAACCAAAACGGCGATGGGCCTGCCGCCCATCGCCGCAATATCGCTTAAGGCCGCACAGGCTGCCCGCGCCCCTATCTGGCCAGGAGCAAGCCACTGGCGGTGAAAATGGACGCCCTCCACGAAGGCATCAGTAGTCACCAGCAGATGCTCATCCGCGGCTAATTTGAGCACCGCCGCATCATCACCAATGCCAACTACTACGGGCGCGGAGGGCTTTCCCACCAGCCTGGCTATTATCTCGATGAAGCCAAACTCGCCCAGCTCTTCCAGATGCACTGCCCCGGCTCTCAGTCGAATGGGACTGTTTCGGTTGACCCAGCCCACGGTGGTGGCAGAGAGCCCATAAACGCACGGGGCATCACCTTGGGGAGGGCCTTGGCCGTAGATTTGGCCCACTGCCTAGCTAGCTGCCAGGAGCACTCTACGCCCGCGTTTTGGGCATCGCGGGGATAAACGGTGATGAGCCGGTAGGCGCCGACATACACAGTCGGCTTGCCGCGGATAGGCTTGACGGTTACCGGCCCCAGCACACCATGCGAGAGGATCTCAGTGATACGGGCATCCACTATCGTAGCGCGCTGCACCAGGGTCAAACCGCCAGCATTGCCCGGTATTACGAAGAAGGGCACGCTGCCTACAGCAACTTGCCCCTTAGCGGCTGCCGGCCATTCGCCCACAAGCGGCACCTCTTCGTAAGTACCGTATATGGCTATCTCCTCGCTGGCCGCCACCGCAGCCATACACCCCACCACCAGGCCAATACTAATGACTGTTAGGATCAGACTCCGCATAAGCACATTCCTCCTTGTGAGTTGTTAAATATCATGTGGGCCGGCCTCCTACCTTCGCTACTAAAGCAGCTACGGCGGGCAAGCGCTACGCTCGCCGCGGCCCCTCCAAACGGCGATCGCGGCAAGGATGCCGCTCCTACGGCAAGGCATCGTCGGTAGTAACGCCGCCGAAGCGGCGTTGGCGGCGGTTGTATTCTCGTATCGCCTCAATGAGGTGCTCTTTGGTGAAGTCCGGCCACAGCACCGGCATAACTACGATCTCCGAATAAGCAATCTCCCACAGCAGGAAATTACTCATCCGCATCTCGCCGCCGGGCCGCAGCAGCATATCCGGCTCAGGTAACTGGGGCGCATATAGGTGCTGGGCCACAAGCTCCTCCGTTATGTGATCGGGGTCAATCTCACCAGCTTTGACCCTTCGGGCCAGGGCTTGGGCGGCGTCGGCAATCTCGGCTCGGCCGCCGTAATTGACCAGCAGATTGAGGACCAGCCCAGGATTCTCAGCGGTACGCTCCTGGGCTTCGACGATCAGGCGCTGCAGCGAGGCCGGCAGTTCAGACAGCCGGCCCGAGGCGATAAAGCGGATGTTGTTGCGGTGCAGGTCGTCTAGCTCCTCGCGCAGCGCTTGCTCAATCAGCCCCATCAGCCCCGTCACCTCCGCGGCAGGCCGCTGCCAGTTCTCAACGCTGAAGGCATAGATGGACAGTACTCCCACCCCCAGTTCCGCACAGGCTTCCACGACGCGATGGGTAGCCTTATGGCCTTCAAGGTGTCCCTGCATGCGCGGTAGCCCGCGCTGGGTAGCCCAGCGCCCATTGCCATCCATTATGATGGCGATGTGCTGAGGAATCTGTAGGTCAGCTAACTGCCCCTCGCCACTGATGTTGGACTCACCCACTGCTTTCTGGTGCTCCTTAGTGACCTGATATGCTGGCGCTTCAGGAACTTGCGGGGAAGTTGTCAGTCGCCAGGTTTATCTCCCGGGCTACCACCAAGCGTACCTTGTTCTCGGTTATTGACCGTTGCTGTACCACCCGCCACAGATTCTCCGGTAACGAGTAGTCTGCCGCCGGCGAATTGGTTATTTCTATTCGCTCTATCTGCCCGCCGACTTCTCTCAGCAGTTGACGAGCACAGTCCAATCGCCGGCCCACGACCGAGGGCAGCTTCCCGCTCATATTTCCATTATCTCGGCAATCTTTTTCTCAACCAATTCATCAATCTGCTCAATAAAGTCGCCGGTCATCTGCTGGACCTCCCTTTTACCTACCTCCACCTCGTCCTCGGAAAGCCCCTCGTCTTTCTCCATTTTGTCAATACCCGCATTAGCGTCGCGCCGGATGTTACGGATGACGGTCCGACCCTCTTCGGCCTTCTTATTAGCTATCTTGCCTAATTCCTCGCGACGTTCTTCGGTGAGCGAGGGTATCGCCAAACGGATAACATTTCCCTCGCTGGCCGGCGTCAGGCCCAGGTCCGAGGTCATGATAGCCTTCTCTATCGCCGCAACTGCTGATTTGTCCCAGGGAGTGATAACGAGCAGCCGGGGTTCAGGTGCTCCTATCGTCGCCAACTGATTTATGGGCAGTTGCGACCCATAGTAATCTACCCGGAGGCGGTCAAGGATGGCCGGCGAGGCTCGACCCGTGCGGATGGTGTCAAATTCGGCCTGCACCACCGCGACACTATCCTGCATCTGCTGTTTGTACTGAGCGATAAGACGGTCCATAGACTTGCCCCCTCTGTTGCTGGATAGTTTCTGTCCGCTCGTGCCCCGCACCTAATCTGGCACTAGAACACTGTCCCCTTCGGCCACCAACGTACCGACTACTTCGCCACTTAACGCCTGGTAAATGTTGCCCGGGGCAGTAATATTGAAGACAATGATGGGCAATTTGTTGTCCATACTCAGAGAAATGGCCGTGGCATCCATTACCCGCAGCCCCTGGCTGAGCGCATCCACGTAGCTGAGCTTCTCATACCGACGAGCATCGGGGTACTGGTGAGGGTCCTTATCATATACACCGTCTACATCGGTGGCCTTCAGTATGACCTCGGCCCCGATCTGTACCGCGCGGAGGACGGCGGCGGTATCAGTGGTGAAGAAGGGATTACCTGTGCCGGCCGCAAAAATAACCACCCGCCCCTTTTCCAGGTGACGAATTGCCCGGCGGGGGATCAGGGGTTCAGCGACCTCGTGCATTGCAATAGCGGTCTGCACGCGAGTCGCCAGCCCCATACGCTCCAGCGCATCCTGCAGGGCCAGAGCATTAATCACGGTGGCGATCATTCCGGCGTAGTCGGCAGTAGCCCGGTCCATTCCCTCCTGGGCCGCCTCCTGTCCCCGCCAGATGTTACCTCCCCCTACGACTATCGCCAGTTCCAGACCGGTTTCAGTTATCCGCTTAATCTCCTCGGCGATGGTTTGCACCACTGCCCAGTCCAGACCGTATTCCTGCTGGCCGCGAAACGACTCGCCGCTGAGCTTAAGCAAGGTGCGACTGTACGCCTTATGGGAACGGGGTGCGGAGTTCAATTTACCTTTTCTCCTACCTGATACCTTACAAAGCGCCGTACCACTATTTTTTCGCCACATTGGGCAACAAGCTCGTTAAGCAGATCCTGAATAGTGATGCTGTCATCACGGATATAGGGCTGGTCGAGCAGACAGTATTGAGAGTAAAACTTCTTCAAGCGTCCCTCTACCACCTTTTCTACAATATGCTCAGGCTTACCCTCCGCCTGGGTTTGCTCGGTAAGAATCTCGCGTTCTTTGGCCAACTCCTCTTCGGGTACATCCTCGGCCGTCACCCACCGCGGCTGGAGCGCCGCCACTTGCATAGTCACATTCTTGGTGAACTCTCTGAATTCCGGGGTGCGGGCGACAAAATCGCTCTCGCAGTTGACTTCCACTAGCACGCCAATTTGGTCACCAGCATGTACGTAGGCAGCAACTGTGCCCTGCTGGGCGGCTTTAGTTTCGCGCTTGGCCGCTACTTGGATTCCATGCTTGCGCAGGATAGCCACCGCCTCCTCCATATTTCCGTCTGCCTCCTGTAGCGCCCGCTTGCAGTCCATAATGCCCGCGCCGGTTCGCTCGCGAAGTTTCTTTACGTCTGCGGGTGAAACTGACATCAAATTATCCTCCTGCCAATCTGCCGATTACTTCCTCATCCATAAGTATAGCCACTATTCTATTCTTTTTCCGCATCCGGCTCGGCGATGATTTCTTCCTCACTAAACAGGTCTTCTACATCTACGAATATCTCCTCGGGTTCGTAGGGCACCACTTCTTCAAGCTCCTCGACTTCCTCAGCAGCCAATACTTCCTCCTCAGCTACGCCCGCCTCGTACTGGTGGCGGCCCTCAATGATGGCATCAGCCATCTTGCTGGTAATCAGGCGGATAGCCCGAATCGCGTCATCATTGCCCGGAATTACATAGTCAATGGGGTCGGGGTCACAGTTAGTATCCACAATACCTATTACCGGTATCTGCAGTTTGTTAGCCTCTGCCACGGCAATCTCCTCACGCTTTGCATCTACTACATAGACCACCTGCGGCGTTGCTGTGCTACGGCGGATGCCGTCTAGGTTAGTGAGTAGTTTCTCCTTTTCTCGCCGCAGCGACAGCACTTCCTTCTTGGGCAGCCGACTCCACTGGCCACTTTCCTCAGCGCGTTCCAGTTCCTCCAGGTAATCAATGCGACTGCGGATCGTCTCAAAGTTGGTGAGCATACCTCCCAACCATCGCTGATTAACGTAGGGCATTCCACACCGCTCTGCGTGCTCCTGGATGCCGTCTTGAGCCTGGCGCTTAGTGCCCACAAACAGCAGGGCACCGCCGGCGGCCGCGGTCTGGCGCACAAAATTGTATGCCTCATCCAGCATCCGCAAGGTCTGATGCAGGTCAATGATGTAGATACCATTGCGGGCATGGTAGATATAGGAGCCCATTTTCGGATTCCACCGACGGGTCTGGTGGCCGAAATGCACCCCCGCCTCCAACAACTCTTTCATGGTTAAAATACTCACAACTCTACCTCCATTTTTTCTCCTCCGGCCGACAGCCAATTAGCAGTCCATACCGGCCAGTGAGTCACCTATCATTAATACCTTACTCACGGCTCGCCCTGGCAGAAAAAACCATTCCCGCTGCTATCCCCGGCTCCCATCAACCAACACCTTGATAGGAATGGCGTGCCTGATTGCCGCCTTAATATAGCCCACTTAGGGCACAGATTAACACAAAAACCCTGTCTCGTCAACCCATAGCTTCGCCGTCAGTTGCCGCGCCACTTCTTATGGCTGCCCTCAGCTTCAGGCCCAAGTATATCCCCCCCGCCATCAACAGGCCCAGCGGTACTGCGATAAGCCCCGTCGGCACCCCCAACCGATAGGCATACACCCACCAGAAGTCCAGACTGTGGCGCAGGGCTGTTTTGAACTCGTCGGTAGGTCGGCCCGATTGCAGATTTGTTGCTTGAAAATTGATAGCGTCAAAGCTGACATTCCGGAGGCTATCGATTTGTCCCCCCAGGGGACAGTAGCGAGGGCTTAGAATAACTCCTCGGGCGCCGCCGGTGGCGGCCTCAACTTTCCGCAGCCACGTACCATAAGGGACGATTATAGCCAACAATTGGACCGCCAGACTAACCGCCAGCAAAGCTACCACCGCTTTTTTCCCCCGACGGCTAGCCCACAGGCGGCGCAAGCCCTCGGCCACAAGAATCATAACCAGCGGCGTGATAGGCAGCAGATAGCGCGGCCCCCAACACCAAAAACCCCACAGCCGACGGGCGGCAAAGGCGCCCCAGAAAAGCAAACTTATGGCTACGACCACCATGGTCAGGGGCCGATAGTCCCGCCAAGCCCCCGCCAGTCCCCAAAACAGTAGTATCACCGCCGGAGAATAGATGAAGAACCCGCGCGCGGGTCCCACCAGGTGCGCCACCAGCCCCGGCACGTAGTGACCCAATGCTAGACAGGGCGCAAAGTTGCCCGCCGGGTAACCCGGATCCAGATAGCTACCCGTTCGCACCCAGTTGTACCATAGGCAGACTATAACCCACGGCGCTAGCCCCACAATGACCGCCCCGGCGGTCAGCCACTGCTTCTGCCACCTCGGTGATCGTCCGCCGGTGCCGCGGCGCATAACTACCAGCAGATAGATCAACAGTGGCGGCCAGGCCAGGACGAGAGAAGGCTTAGTCGCCGTGCCCCAACCCAGTGCGAAGGCGAAGCCTAACACATACCCCAGTGACGCCTGCCGTCGGTCAAACCAGACTAGCATTAGCAGGCAGAATATCAGGGCCAGACCCATAAAAGGCTCGAAAAAGCCGATTTTGGAGTAGGGCCAGGCGTAGGTGGCCAGTCCGTAAATGAGAGCCGTAGCTGCGCTGTAAGACCTGGAAATCCCTAAAGTGACCAGCAGCACAAATAATACGGCCCCCGTGGCGGCAGTCACGAAGCCACCCGCCAAATTGACTGCCAGCCGGGGCCAAAAGCGCGAGAAGGCATCCAGGCGCGGAGCAAAGCTACCAACGACGTTGCCGACTAACTTGCCGGCCAGATACCAGGGCACCTGGAAAATAGGGTAGCCTAGCCAGTACTGACTGTACTTGCGCCCGTCGGGGCTGACAATGATTCCTCGCGGGTTGAAGACCTGCTCAGTAATCCCGGCTTCCGGGGGTAAGTCCACCCGTCCGTGCTCGACGATGCTCTGAGTGATGACAAAATAAGTCTCCGCATCGCCGAGGTCACTAACACCCCTGGTAGTTATGATGTACACTACACACAGAAAACCAAAAACTAGCCAGCCCACCCGGCGGGTCAAATTCCCCTCTGAATCTGGCCGGACGGCGCTTCTCTGCACAGTTTTGTCAGTCATTAAAGGATGAATTCTTATCGCTACATCTCGCTTACCTTCACCGGCTGGCCGGTGGCGGCTGACTCATTGGCCGCCAGGCTTACCGCCAGAGACTTTACTGCGTCGGCATAATCCGATAGGATTATGCTCTGATTGTTGGTCGCCACTGCCTCCACGAATACTTCGCTTTCCCGGGCATGCCACTCAGTGATAAAGGTCTCAGTGCGCGAGCCCTCGTTATCCTTGACCAGCAGCGAGCGCGGGCCGACCTCCACCCATACATCATCAAGCACCAGATGTACGCCCTCGGAGCCCCCCGGACTCAGACAGCAAGCGTTACAAATCATGCCCACTGCCCCACTGTTGAATTTCAACGCTACGGCTCCTACATCGGTGATATCAATATCCTCCACATCCCCCAGGCACCGCAGGGCAAAGCTGGAGTACACCGTGTCTATCTCACCCGCCAGGTACCGGCACAGGTCTACAATGTGGGTAGTCTGCTCCACTATCTGTCCCCCACCCTCGGCCATCACTCGCCACCAATGCACTGTCGGAAATCCGCCCAGCCAATATCCCATAACCATAGCGACGTCATCAACGGCAAACAGCTCTTTGGCTTTCTGCACCGGGGGCAAGTAGCGCCAGTGATAGCCTGCGCAATTTATGACGCCGCTAGCAGCAATAGCCGCCTCAATTTCTCTGGCCTGCTCCATACTCAGAGCTACCGGCTTCTCCACAAGTATGGCCAGGCCCGCCTGGGCAGCTAGTATCTCCTCGTCTTTATGGGCAAACGGAGGAACGCAAATGTAGACGGCATCCAGGTCCGCCTCCTCGTACATTGCCTGGTGATTTTCGTACGCCTTTCCCCCAAATTCCTTCGCTGCCGCTTCGGCCTTCTCGCCCACTACATCAGTGAACGCCACCAGTTCGGCCCCCTCAATTTTAGTCAGGTTGTTGATATGGGAATGGGCTATTCCCCCACACCCCACAAAACCAATTCGCACTGACATCTTTACTACTCCTTTCTACAGTTAGTACAATCAATTAAGTGTTACGGCATCTGGGCCCGCAGATACTCGGCTGCCTTAGGCAACTCAACATACGGGTCGCCCGGTACATGGCATTCCAAAGCCATATACTTATCAAACCCGATGTCGGCCAGCGCCTGGAAGCCGGATTTGAAGTCAGTGTGGCCATAGCCGGGCAGCCATCTGATGGAGTCCGCCAGGTGGATATGGGCTATGTAGTCACCAGCAGCCCGGATACTTTCCGCAATATCCGGCTCTTCGGTATTCATATGGAAGAAGTCAGCCATAATCTTCATTCCTGGTGGATCTCCTGCCGCCTGAATAATCTCTATTGCCTGCTCCAGACGGTTGGGCAAATGGGTCTCGTACCGGATTAGCGGCTCCAGCAGGGCCAAGGTATTGTTTTCAGCCGCCGCCTCCGCCAAAATCTTGACGATTTCTACCAGCAGCCGCTTCTCCAGTTCTATCTCATCCGCATACGGCGACAAATCCGGCAGCCGGGGCGGGCCAAATAGTGGTACCCATATCATACCTACCGCGCCAATTTGCCCCGCCGCCCACAGGATTTTCTGGGAATCCTCTATCGCCAGGTTCCGCTCCTCGGGGTCTGGGTCCAGAAAAGTCCCGCGAAAGCCCGCACAAATGCTGCTGGGCTTAACCGATGAATCGGCGCAGGCCTCGTTGATTTCATCAACCTTCTCCCAGATCGGCGGGTTCCTGAGTTCAATCCCTTCATAGCCCCATTCTTCTAGATTTGCTAGTTTTTCCGCCAGTAAATCACCGGGCACTAGTCCTTCCTGACAAGCAAGTTTCACAATAAACACCTATCCTTTCGCACTTCGTGATGTTGGCGTTCCTCTACCAACAAATCCATAGATTTCCCTGCGGGCCGCGAGTTCCCTTCTTATTCGGCGGGAGACGGCTCAGTATCCTCGGCCGCGGGTGTCTCCCCCTCAGCTTCCGCTTCCTCGGCGGTGGTTTCCTCTGCCTCTTCCTTGTCTGGCTTCGTCGCCCCGATAGGTCGCATTACCCCGCTATCACCGACCACCTGGGGTGTGGCCTGCACCACCATAAAGTACAAGGCCACTACAATGGCCACGATCAGTATCAATACTACTACTACAACCGCTGGGCTGATCCGTTGATCCATTTGCGTCCCTCCCTTGGGTCAAGTGGCAGACGTGCCCCCTAATGTCTGCCCCGTCTACAACCTGAGGTAGTATTAGTTTCTTCGCCTTGACTTGAATTCCTCCTCCCCTTCCACCTTGTCAAGCAGGTATAATATTGAGCAAAATAGATTTTGTCCAGTTATTGGCGGAAAACGTAAGGGCGGCAGGAGGTCGCTTGCCCCTGGCGAATAAGGAATTTACAGGCTAAATCAAGGAGGGGTAGCTATGTCATGGCGACGTCTCGGCATATTGTTGACGGTCGTAGTTGTGATGGCGGTAGGCCTGATATTGGTATTCTTTCCCCGCAGCAATGCCACTGAGCAGGAAACCCCGTCACCTAATTACCGCCAGATGCGCTTGGCTATGGTCCAGGCCCTGGTAAACGCGGAGATTCTCCAGACAGAATCAGTTATCAAGGCGATGCAAGCAACTCGGCGGCATCTATTTGTGCCGCCGGAGGTACGACCCCTGGCCTACCTGGATACCCCCTTGCCTATTGGCGAGGATCAGACTATCTCCGCTCCGTCTATCGTGGCCAAGATGACCGAGTTGCTCAAGCCCCAGAAGGAGCACATCGTGCTGGAAGTGGGCACTGGCTCCGGGTATCAGGCGGCCGTGCTAGCCCACATCGTCAAGCACGTCTACACTATCGAAATAGTTGAAGCATTAGCCAAAAGTGCGGCGCAGCGACTGGCCAGGCTGCGGTATGAGAATGTAACCGTAAAATGTGGTGACGGCTACCAGGGCTGGCCCGAGCATGCTCCCTTTGGTGGCATCATCGTCACCTGTGCCCCCGAGGAGATTCCCCAGCCCCTGGTAGAGCAGCTTAAGGAAGGCGGGCGCATGGTTATTCCGGTCGGACCCGAAAGCGGTATCCAGCAACTGTACTTGCTGGAAAAGGAAGGTGGCAGCATGAAGCAGACCGCAATCTGGCTGGTACGCTTTGTTCCTATGACCGGCGAGGCCCAGCAGCCCTAACGGACAGTGGCCAGTAGACAGTGGTCAGTGGGCAGCAGGGGCAGAAAGATATTGTTGGGGGGGCCCGCTCAGACCTGATCGTGAATTTCCCGTATGGCGCTACGCGACGTCAGATGGGCCGGGTAGTTCAATAACCGCGTCAGCATAACTATCAAATTCATCCGAACAGGTAAACAGCAAAATTTGGCAATGCTGGGCTACCTGGCGCAATAGTTCGGTGGTGGCCTGGCGGCGCTGGTCATCAAAGTTTACCAGGGGGTCATCCAGCAACAATGGCGGCCCCTCATCTGGCCACAGCAGTTGGGTCAGTCCCAGACGGGCCGCCAGATAGAGCTGCTCGGCAGTAGCGGTGCTCAGATCACCATCTTCATCGGCTTCCTTGCCCTTCTGCGGAGAGAAGACCACTGGCTGCAGGTATTCATTGTCTACCCGAACCAGATCGTATCGTCCCTCGGTCATGGGCCGCAGCAGCTCCTGGACAGCTTGCTCTAAAGGCTCGGTAAATCCCTCCAGCGTCTGCTGATAGGCCGCTTCTAGGACTTCGCGGGTCAATTCATAGACCTGGGCCTGCCGCTGCCGCCGCCCCAGCCGTTTTTCGGCTTCGGTAACCTGTTCCTGGGCACGCAGCTCCTCCTCGGTGTCGTAATCAGAACGTTCAATCTTGGTCTGCGCAATAATCCGATCATCTTCCAGTTGCCGCAAGCGTGCCTCGTCTTGTTCCAGTTGGTTTCTCAATTTGTCTTCTTCTAATGAGTCCAGATCAATATGGGCCAGCTCTGCCGAGCCAAGTTGCGCTTGGACGGTAGCGCGCTCTAGAGCCAGATCATCACAGCGTTGCCGTAGCTCCTCAAGCTCCTCCGACCTCAACTCGCGTCGCAAACCTTCTTGTTTGAGCTCTATCCTACCAGCAAGCTCCACACCATGCTCCGCGGCTGCCAGGTTGCTCTCAGCTTGTTGACGCTCATTGCTCAGATGCGCCGCGACCTCACCCGGACGTATCAGAGCGCCGACGATTGCCAACAACACACCAGCACCAGCTAGTAGCCACCACCAGGGCGACCCGACGATAGCCCCCATACCACCAGCAATAGCTATGACTAAACCACCAGCTATCAGCCCCACTCGCCACTTACTCCTGTCCTGCGTACTTCGCAACAAGTGATTAATGTCCGCAAGCTGCTGCTGGGCACTTTTAAGGTCGGCAAGTGCATGTTGGAGGAAGTCAATTTCTTCGGGGGCGGCCGTAATGCTACCTTGCAGCTCTTTTAGCCTCGCGGCTTGTTCTTCCGACCCGGTAGGCAGTGCATCTAATTCACCGGTTATTTGCTTGATTTCTTCCTTGAGATTCTCGACCTGTTCTGTTCGCTCATGCAGCTCTTGCCACTCACGGCTCACCCTCCCCAGTTTGGCTTCTAGCTCGCGGCGCTGTCCCACCTTTTCCAGAAACTGTCCGCGCTGCTTAATGTCCGGCTCTAACTTTGTCAATTCTTCTCGGCACTCCGCCAGCCGCTGGTGAGCCGCTTCTACTTCCTGGCGCTGGCTGCGCAGCACATCCCATCTGCTTTGCCAGCGGTCAATCTCATCCTTGGCCACTTTCATGAGACCCGGATTCTTCGGCGCTGGCCGCTCCCACCCCCGCCATAAATCCGTTAACGCGTTACCCAGTTTCTCAAGGACCCCGGGCACACTCACATTGAGACCTGAACCAGAGATTCTTTCCTGCAGCATCTCGCCGATTTGGTCACCCTGGGTGAGCTTCGCAATCTCCTGCTGGCGGATTGCCGCCGTGCTCTCGTACACCGCGCGGCTGGCAGTTCCCATCAATTCGGCCAGCTTTTCCTGAACGGCATCGGGTTGGGACCAGGTTCCGCCGGTGCTCAGGTTAGTCAGATGCGTCTGCTTGCCAGCGAAGTCCTTAACGAGTTTCCACTCCTCGCCGGTGGCGGTGAACTGCGCCGCCAGCGTATACATCTCCGGAGCATGCCAGCTCTGCCAGCCACGCACTGTCCCAGCCCGGCTAGTGACCTTCTCAAACAGCAGCGTGAGCAGGGCCGCCTGGAGTGTGGATTTGCCGGCTTCATTGGGGCCGCGGATAACGTTTAGGTGAGGACCGAACTCAATCTGCCTATCAGCCAGGCAGCCAAAGTTGCGGAGGCTTAGTGACTGGATAATCACCCCAGCACCTCCCGACCCTCCAGCAGCGCCAGGCCCACCTGCAGGGCCTGCCGGGCGACTTGTTGTGCCTCTTCGTCGCCGTGCTGCTGCGCCTCTTGGATGCGCTGCTTCATCAGTTGGACAAATCGTCCCGCCACTAGCTGGGGTGGATACTGGCTTTCATCAATTTGCTCCACCGGCAGGTGTGTATCATCCACCACCCGCACGCGGAAAAAGCCATCAGCCAATTGCTCTTCCAGCTTGTCTGCGTCCACGAGTTGCCCAGGGGGGGCCAGACCAGTCAGGTGCACGTCAAGTATCTTGTCGGGGTGGGCGTGCTCCAGTAGAGCAGCGGCTAACTCGCCTTGGTTCTCAAATTCTGCCAGGTTAATCTCCCGCTGCTGGTACTGCAGGCGGCCCGTGTCAACCTGCTCCCAGTGAGGCTGAACGTCGGTAGTGAGCGTAACAACCAGTGCTTCCCCGCGGGTGGCCTGGTCCAGAGCTACTATCTCCGGCGAGCCGGAATACAACGCAGTCACCCCGCCGTGAATATGCTTGCTGAACTTGTGCCAGTGGCCCAACGCTACATAGTCCATCCCGCTATCAACTATGTCCTGCTCAGTAATCAGTGCCTCGTCATCGTCAATGACGCCGGGAATCTGCACTGAACCGTGTGCCACGGCGATATTGAAGCGGGCCTCTGGGTCGGGCCGGAGTCCCGCCAGCGGGCGGGCTTCTTGGGTAGTTGCCGGCCCCCACACTATCGTATCGAGGTCAGACAGCCGCACCATCGGCTGGTCGGGAGTAAGCAGATGTACCTGTGGGGGCAGTCCTTCTGCCAGCCACCGGCTATAGATGCTACCCGGCTTCAGGGGGTCATGGGTGCCAGGCAAAAGTACACAATGTATTGGGGGTTGGGCCTGGCTGAGGCGAGAGAGTTGAGTCCAGACGAAGCTGGCGGCACTCTCGGGCGGGTGGGGACTGTCAAACAGGTCACCCGCTACTATGAACAGGTACGCCTTTCGCTCCAGGCACAGGTCCACGCAGCGTCCGAAGGCTTCCTGCAACCGTCTTCTGTGCTCGGCGGCTGCTGTTCCGAAGGCGTCACTGGACCGGCCCAGATGGACATCAGCCGTATGTACCAGCCGCAGGTCACCCATTACCGCGATTCGCTCCTACACATACTTAGCGATGTAATTCTTGGTTTGATACTCCTCTACCATCTGCGGATCAAGGGGATACTGGCCCCAGCGGCGGCCGGCCTCAACCATAGCCCGATAATTCTCAGGTCTGACGGCCGGATGGATACTGTTACTGGAACCCAATATATGCCCACCACCTACCGCCGCCTTGGCGATGGTCTCCTTGACTGCCTCCTCGACCTCCTCAGGCGTACCCCGGGAGCGGAGCTCGCCGCAGTCAACAGTCCCGGCCAAAGCAATCCGGTCGCCGTATTTAGCCTTAATCTCGCCAATGTCCATATGCGTGATAGGCTCCAGTGGGTTCAGGCAGTCAATGCCGGTATCCACAATCATATCCAGAATGGGCCACAAATTGCCGTCGGTATGCTTGATAAAGGGGACGCCCTGGGCGTGGGCGAGGTCCACCACTTCC
>JAUWJN010000030.1 GCA_030607655.1 bacterium | reverse complement strand
CCATTTCTCCTGCCACTCACGCACTGCCGCCGGCCCGGGATGGAAGTTTTCAGTAATGGCCCCGCGTATCTCAATATCATAGTTGTAGCGCAGGAACCTGGGTATTTGGCTAGTTGCATCTTCGTAGAAGTACGGGGCGGGTATCACGAAGAAGCAGCCATTCTCCGCGTACATCACTGCATTTATCTTGGCATGAATGGCAACTACGGGCATTGGGAAGGCCGGAGTGCTGGATGGGTGAAGCTCCTCAACCTTGAACTTCTTCAGCCAATAAGGTCGGGTCGTCCCGTCGCCGTCGTTTGCAGCTGTAATAGCGGTAATATCGGGTACGCTGAACCACAGAGAGTTGAGCATGCCGCCGGGCTGGGCACCTGACAAGCCCAAATAGTTGACGCCCGTATCACGCAAGGGCCATGCGAGGTCAGTCAACCACGGGCTAGTCATCTCCCAGGCCCAGTCCTCGTCGGGGGTGTTAAGGTCGTCTCTGGTCAACAGGAATGTGGGCTGGTCCGGCGGGTCGGTAGGGCTGAGATCAAAGTCATACTGCCGCCAGCGGCTGCCCACAGCCTGGGTTGGATCGTAAACCTGAAGTTGGGTGCCGGTAACCGCCCAATTATCGGTGCGCTCCACATAGTCACCCGCGCTGAACGCAGTTGTTGGCCCAGTATCTACCGTGATCGTTGGTGGGCTGGCAGAGGAGTTAATGCCGCCAGGGACAATCGCTCCTATGTCCTCACCATCATCGGGTTGGTTGCCCGCGACGGTTAGCGTTATGCTATCGCCCACCAAAAAGCCTCCCACATCAGTCACCGGTAAAACCGTCTGAGTTGCCGCTACAGCGTTAGCCAACCGCACAACATCCAGGGTCTGGTAAGCAACCAGATTTACCGTATTACCGACATCGTCTGGGTTCGCGCCGAAGTACCAGCGGCTGAACAGGGCATCAACAGATGATGCGGCGATGGGTGTAGTCGTCCAGTGCCAGCCGTAGTCATCTTCCTCTGGGGTGGCAGTGCTTGTCGGTACTTTCGCCTGCGGCACCAGTTGGGTGGGATTGACCACCACGCAATCGCGGGCTAGCAGCGCGATGTAGGTGTTGTAGTGGTCAGTTACTGGAGCATCATCAGCGGCGCCCTGCGCGCCGCTGACCTGTCGGCCATACTGGTCCTGGGGCGAGAGTATCTGCCCATCAATATAGATGGTGCCACCCGACACGACGGTCAGATGATAGGTGCGCAGAGTGTCGTCAGGCAGGAGCTTGGCTCGCGGCAGGCGACCCTTGATGCGGATATTACCCTCGGCAAAGATTACCTGATGTTCCCCGTCCATCGGGTCCGGGTAGTCAAGGCACATTGTCCTGGTGCCCGAGTCCTCGCCGGCTCGGTCGGGGCGGGTCTTATCACCAAATTTCCACCTGTCATCGTGCCGGCGCAATACGATGCCTGGCTCGCCGCTACCATTGGCATGCCCGGGCCACCATAGCTCCGTGGAGGCTATGGTTGTAGGAGACGCCGGCGTCAAGACTACTGGGGGTGTTGACAGGCCCTCCAGCGCCGCCCACTCAAGCACAGCATCCTCATCGGGAAACAGCTCAATTTCCAGGCCAGGAGCCTCGTCGTACACTTCGCTGATGGCGTTCCAGCCTCGGTCACCCGCTTGGAGATCGCTGTCTGGCACGTTGCCCAGCCAATCTTGAATCAGTTTGGCAATATTATGTGTACCATCTGGATTGACAAATTGTACCTCACTGCCATTGTCAACATATACGCCTTTGCCGTGGCCATACTGGCCTGTGTTGACTGTGGTGCCACTGGGGTTCAATTCTACCACTCCCGAATCGCGGGTCAGGGCATCCCAGCGCACCGTCCCCGTCGCCGGGTCGCGGGCAAATAGGCGCGGGGGTGTCAGGCGCTCGGGACCGGAGAACTGGATCTGTACTTGCGTTGCGGCAGTGTGGCCATTAGCTAAGGGAACATCGAGCGTGATGGTGCCCCCGGTCCCATCCACTGCTGTTATCCGGCGAGCACCTTCCCCTAGCATGAGGACGGAGTCGTCCACGTTAGCACTGTGAGCGCCAGCTATGGGCAGTACTGTATCACCCGCGGAAACATCTGCTGTCAGCCACGTAGAGGTGGTAGAATTGGGCTGGAACATGTCGCCGCGCAGGTAGCCGCCCCCCTCGATCTCCCCCGGAGCCGAGGCCGGCGGGTCGGCGGCATCTTCAGCCAGCGCTCGGGTGAGACTGACAAAGTCGGAACCGCTGGCGTCTCCTTCCAGTTGCACCGGTGTATTAAACCGCATCGGGCCGTGCCACGTATACCTCGTTTCTGGGGTGCCGCCCACGGTATACTCGTAGTCTGGCGTGAGGAAATCTGTTGGCGTCCAGGTGCCACTTCTATCCATATCAAACCGCGGGGCGTAGCCCAGGATAGTGGGCTGGGCGCGGCGGTCCCTGTCGGTGACGAACAACAGGTAATCAGTCAGGCCAATGGGCTTGTAGGCCTCCAGGCGGCGGAAGACAAAGCCCTCCGCATCCACCACCCCAATGGATTCTATCTTTATGTACCTGCTCAGCGGATCAGGCTCAGGATTGGCAGGATTGATGTAGGCTGGGTCATCCAGTTGCGCCGACTCATAGGGCGGGTCGGGGTCATAGGTGACCCGCAACAGGATATGCCCGCCGCCGATGTCAATAAGTGCGTTACTTGTATCGGCATCATTCGGATACCGGGTGAAGCCGAAGCGGATATAGTTCCCGCTATCAACCAGTGGGCACCAGTCGTGCTGTATTTCTTGGAGGCTGTAGTAGTCATCCGGGGTATAGGGGAGGCCGTCGGGACCGTAGATTGCAGTATCGGGCACAAACGGCGGGCGCCAGTCGGCGCCTTCGGGGCTAAACTGGAGCATATAGTCGGCGTATCTTATCCCCGCCTCGGCCAGCCCCTGGGCGCTGACCATATCACTGTGGCGGGTGGAGGATTCCTGGCTGTAGTTGACAATAGCGACAAACAGGGCGCCGACCAGCAGTATGGCCATCATAATCAGCACGGCGATCAGCAGCGCCTGGCCGCGGCGCTGGTCGCGAAGTTTGCTGTGCAATCTACCCACTGGTCTCACCTCCCCGCATCTACGGCGAATGTTATGAATATGTTGGTTCATCGGCTCAGGTTACGCACCTCCACCTGGGCCCGCATCTGCACTCCGGTCGCTGGCCCATGCGGCTGCCACACCAGGTCGCCGTCGTTGTCCTCCAGATGCCGATAGGGCATTACCTCCAGAGCAACATTGTAGACCTCGCGCGTGGAGTAGCTGACAATGATTTCATCGTAGTCATCTACATTTGGACTCGCAAAGTTGCGCCGGTATTGATATTGGACTACTATACGGAAGTAGTCATTTGCGTTATCAGTTAGATCATTCTCCCAATCAAAGGTAGAGGGCGCTCCATAGGTTCTCTGGTCCTCGGGGCTGGGCGGCGGAGTATCCGCGCTCGAGTTGGCAAACTTGATCATCATAGTGGTGTAGTTGGTTCCGCCCCCAACTGCTTCCGGTAGGAATTGACCATAGCCCAGGTCGTCCTGGGACACCTCATAAACCGGAACATATTCCAAAGAGTACATCTGAGGCGCGTCATGATCATAGGCTTGCACCCACACTCGCACCGACTCGGGCACTATCATCTTATCGCCGCCGCCCGGGTCAATTGTATAGATGCTCGGCGCCTTAGCGGACTTTTCATCAGCCTGCACCACTTCGCCGGCGCCGTGGCCCCAAGCGAGAAGAATGCTGACTTGGAAGCCGGCGCCGTTTACCATGCTGCCAGGTACAATGGTGCACGTCTCTTCGGTGCCACCGTCTGGGTTTATGGTAATAGCCTCGCCGTCCGTGAATGAGTTGGTATTGGTCAGTGGGATCCAGTTGCTACCGGCGGCTGCGCCAGGGAGGACAATCGGCTCGGTGCGATTGGCGACTTTGGTATACTCGGTATCGGTGCCTTGAATGTCGGCGGTACTAGGTGGCACCCCTCGCAGGGTCCAATCAACGCCAGGGCCCGGAATACTACTCAAGTCAAAGACCGCCTGGGCTGTTGCCGGGCCGCCGGGCGGCAGCCACACCGAGACCGTGCCGCGCTGAGAGTTATAGCGGATGTCATCCAGCAGGTTCGGTGGGGTCATGGTGTCAGTATCCAGAAATACCGCGCCAGCTCGTTGCACTACAATCCGGGGCCGCAGTTCAGAGGACTTGATTATGAAACCGGCAGTGAGTAGATCGGCCAGTGACTGAGTGCCGTCGTTGTACAAACCCGCCCAGTTGCCGTGGGTGGCAGTATAGACGGTGTTGTTGGCGCCGACTTGCATCGTCTCGCCTTCCACGCGTAGCGGGCTGAACTGGATGCCGCCGTGGATGTAGACCAGTTGCTCCCCATCAATGCCGAAAACTGCCTCTACATCACCGGGGTTAACGTAGCCGGACACAGAGAGGTCTGTGGGCACGGCCAGTGGGGGAACAATGATGCCGGTGTCGTCCAGGCAAATCGTCTCGGTCACCGGAATATCGGCATCGCGCACCGGTGTCAGGGCATTCTCGGACAGCGGGAAGCCTGCCACAAACGCCGCCGGCTGCGGGCCCGCACCGTCCGGGTCTAGATCTGAACCAAAGTAGTTTCGGCCGTCAATTAGGTTCATATAACCTTCCTGGCGGTACAGGACGAACGGGTTGTCAATGGTTGTCGGCTGTTCGACCAGATAAGTAATACTGCCAACAGTGAGAGTTTGAGGGTTACGGGTGGCCTCAGGCGTATGCACGGCATAGCGTACCACCCGGGGACTAGCTGCGCCGACCTGGCTCTGAGGAATGAAGGTGATATTGCAATAGTTGATGATATAAGTGCCGTCGCCGAGGGGAATGTATTCGGGCAGGTAGAAGGCCGCCGCATCGGACAGCTCGCGGCGGACCTGCTCCATCGCCAGGCGCATCGTCTGGTTCATCTGGCTGCGGTACTGGGCGGTGCGAGTCATCTCAATGGAGGTAGTGATAGGCACGAACAGCATCCCAAACAGTATCACCATTATGGCCAGGACCACCAGCACCTCCGTCAGGGTGAACCCCTGGTTCCGCAGGCTCACCACCGGTGAGCGCTGGCTGCCTTTAGCCCCGGATTGTCTCGCCATTAACTGTCTCATAATCCTTACTCTCAGGGCAGTTGGTCAGTGGGACGCACCCGCCAGGCGGCGTCCCGCACAGCATCGGTGCACAATAGCGACTCAGGCATGCTACGCACTGAACCGTCCCAGAATAGTACCAGATACTGGCCCTCGCCCTGGCGGATGACCGAGTCGGCATGCCAGTCGCACCAGGTGACTACCGTGCTATCATCTGGATGCCACGACGTATCGAAGATCGGCGTCGTCCCATCCCAGCCGATGATGACCCCCAACTGTCGGTAATAGTCGTCGTCTCCCGCTACATAATCATCATGAGTTATGCCCCGGTAGGACAGATACTTATACTGATTGAATAGACCGTACAGCTCAGCAGCATCCGTTTGGGCTACTTCGTCGCGGCCGGTATAGCTCTGGAAGAACGTTGGGTGCGAGCCATCTGTATGAAAGATATCGGAGGGACAGTGAAGAGTCTTCCTGGTATGCAGATAATCAGTCCGCCACAGGGCCTCCAGTCCCGGGCCTACTGGTACGGTGCTAGGCAGCGCCGGGTTGTCAATGGCAGTGTCACCGTCGGCGTCACCCAGATAGCACGCGGGTACTGTCTGGTAGTCCAGGTGATACATCTTTAGGGCCTGGCCGATTTGCTGCAACTGCGCATTGCACCGGGCCACTCTGTTGCCCTGGTTGATGGTCTTGGCCACGGGAATAGTGATGGCCAGTAGCACTGCGGCTATGCCCATTACCACCAGCAGTTCAGTCAAAGTGAATCCGGTTGTCGCGCCTCCTCTACGGCTCATCCAAATCTCCTTGTATTGTTTATCGCGGCAATAATGCCGCTCCTACGTGATATGCTCCGTTGCCGTTCCTCTGCCGTTGTCTGCCGTTGTCTGGCGTTAAACTGCCATTGTCTGCCGTTAAACTGCCGTTCCCTGACGACTGGCCACTGTCCACTGCCCACTGTCGTACCTACATTGGCGCTAGTCCTAGGATAGTGTCCACGTCTAAATGTGTTAGCCGCCCGGTCTGCGTGCGCCACCAGGCCCGGACTTTGAGCGACATCCCACGTACCGCGATAATGCTTTGCACCGGGGAATTATTCAGGGCAATGGTCAGATAGTTGGGATCATTAGGATTGCCATTGATGGTATGCATCTCGCCGACCACTCGGTACTGGTTGGTAGCATCGTAGATATAGTCCACCGCAACGGTCTGCCCCGCAGTGCAGTCGGGGAAGATCAGAACGTCAACGTTGCGCGTGTAAGTGTAGTAGTTGGTTCCGCCGGCAACCGCTTCCTCCATAAATACGTTCGGGGCCTTCTGGACAGTTATCATATCCTGGTCAGTAGTGCGATAGTAGAATCTCACAGTGTGCCCCAGAACATCTTCTGGATTTGCGAAAAAAAGGGTCAACAAGCCGCGGCCGTAGTCTTCTACCGTCGCGAAGTCAAAGCCGACCCCCTGCTCATAGATTCCTCCCGTGTTCAGGTCAACAGCAATGATATACGTATTGGGGGCAAACAGTGGCTGGCTAGTGTCAATACCAGTGCCGACCAGGCTGATATTGCCGGCGGCCGTCGTCATTTGTCGATCCTCGGTCATGATCAAGTCCAGACGATCATTGCGAAATGGGTCGGTGCGCAAGTAGTAATCAACGCGCATGTGCGCGCTGACATCGGCCGGGTCGAAGTGCAACGTAGCACCATAAATGCCTTGGACAGGTGCTCCTGGAGCCGGGGCGCCCGGAACTACCGAAACCGGAAAGTATATCCGCCCGACCCCGTGGGCGGTGCCCTCCACGATGGTTTGATGTGCGTCCACAATCGCGCCGACAGCCGTATTGTGCGCCACCACTTCGCCGTCAACATAATGTACCACGCCGGGCGGATCAAGGTCATCACGCCAGGCATAGCTGATTTCGATAGCGTCGTAACCAGTGAGTATCTGTACCTGCCCGGTGGTCGTGTTCACAGTGAAGTCAGTGCCTTCAGTCGCTTCACGGATTTCGTATAGTGTAGTGAGGGGGGTGGCCGGGGCAGTCCACCCCTGCGCCAGACCTAAGTTAAACACATGGACAGCCGCCGCTGCGCCAGGATATACCGCCGGAACCACAAAGCCTTCGCCCTCGACCCATAGAATATCATCGCGGGAGTTGGGGTAGTGCGGTGGGTCAGTGGCGACATCGGGATCCTCGGGGATGCTGTCGGGATGGATGTAGGGAGTGTTAACATTATCATAAGGATCGCCAGCGATAGCCAACGGGAGGGCATAGGGGTTGGTCTTAAACTGCTCCAGCCGGGCCTCGGCGAGCCGCGCCATCTCGGTGCGCTTCTCCTCCCCGGCCAACACACCGAACAATCTAGGAAAGCCCGCAGCTACCGCCCAGATACCCACCAGCAGGATAACCATCGCCACCAATACCTCTACCAGGGTCATTCCGCCGGGGCCGGGGAAACGGTAGGTAAGAGCTGGCTTATTGCCCGGATAGATTTTGGATGACTGCCGTCTGTTCATATCTGCTCTTCCCGATGCCTCTACTGCCTGTATTTTACCCTTCTGGCCGATAATAAAACGGAGCCGCTGTTTTTGTTATCCAGCAGCTCCCTCCATCTACCCCCCCCAGCCTCATCTTAGAAACTCTGGTGCACCCACGGGGCTACTTCCTCAATGGGGTCGGTAGGCGTTGCGGCCCGCTCTCCCATTGCGCCCACCTCTGCCGTATCAGTTTCGCCGCTAAGCCGCACGATTATATCTTGCTCACGGCCGGCGCTATAAAAATCGCGGTGGCAGATACAGTGGCTTACGATAGTATTGTCAGGCGCGTGCAGATTAGACAAAGCCGGAAAGTGCTGCCAGGAGAGGCCGTCATACTCAAGCCAATCGGGCACGAAGTTGCCATCGTAACCGGTCCAATCGTCCATCCAACCAGGCACCGCCCCCGGATAGATTACATCCGCCGGAGCAACCTCAAATCCGTCACTGTAGCCCTGATCAGTGCCGACGACATACGTGTAGCCGTAGTAGTTATAAAGTACGCGGTCCAACGTCCAGTCACCACCAGCCGGGTCGGCAGCCACGCCATTGTAGGAACTATAAACCCGGTCTTTGGCCTCCTTCGCCAATACTTTGACGTCCTGGTCATCCGGACATATCAGCATGTTCTTGTCCTGGATGTAATCGGGGTACAGTGAGCTGAAGCCACCCATATATCTAGGTGGCGAGAGGGTGTGGTCATACCAGACTCCTACTCGTAGCCAGGGAGTCTCGTCCTTATTCCAGGCCGCGGGATACATACCGTAGTCGGTACGGTAGGCCTTAAGCTGCGTAACTAACTGCATCAAGTTGGTGCGGCAGCGGGCCTGGCGCGCCTTTTCCCGAGCCGTAGTATAAACGGGGAAGATGATGGCGACCAGTACGGCAATAATGCCAATGACCACCAACATCTCTACCATAGTAAAACCTTGCGGATTGTCCCATTTACGCATAAGGCGACCTCCTTGGCCTCGCAAAACAATTCGTTGATATCCCCAAACACCACCCCGCCGAGGATATACCTCGTGACGCTTGCCATTCATTTTCTACCCTTTATACGGCTTGCCTAAACATTGCACCCCCAGCCACTCAGCGCTCTAATATGGCTGCGTAGCGCAGGGTCTCAACCTGCGCGGCTGGCGGGTGCGGGGTTGGAGAACCCCGCCTACACGATAGGCGAGGCCAACCCCCACCGGGTCATGGGCCATACCAGCTCAATATCCACGGCGCAACCTGGCCGCCCCACAACAGCATAATGAGTCCGGCGATGGCCATCATTGGACCAAAGGGGATATAATCGCGGCGCCGCCTGAGCCGCAGCAAAATCAATAATAGCGAGATGCCGGCCCCGATCAGGATAGCGAGGATAAAGTAGCTAGCAAACAGATAGCCAGGCCCCAATATGGCCCCCATCGCCGCGGCCAGCTTAACATCACCCATGCCCATGGCTGGCTTCTTCAAGATGGCTTGCGAAAGCCAGGCAATAAATAGGAACAGGCCGCCGGCTACCACCAGGCCGACTATACTGCGGGGCAAATATGCCGAATAGTGCTGCCCACCAATCTGTTCGGCCAGGATAATCGCTTCTTGGCGGCCAAAAACCGCCAGGCGATAACCATCAAATGCCAGGCCTATTACTGCCACTAGCACGGTCAACTCATTGGGGATTATCATATGGTCTAGGTCTATGAAGAATATGAGTACTAGTGCACAGGAGACGATAAATACGCCGGCAGCATAAGGGGTTAGGTCGAATAAATACACAGCGGCTACCGCCAGAAGCCCAGTGGCGGCCTCTACCAGCATATACCGCGCGCTGAAGTGTTTACCACAGTGCCGGCACCGTCCGCGGAGCAGTAGGTAGCTAAAGACGGGAATTAGGTCAATGAAGGTCAGCCGAGCGCCACAGCTCAAGCAATGGGAGGGGGGAAAGACTAATGACTTTCCCCGGGGCAAGCGGTAGATAATCACATTAAGAAAACTACCAATGCTCGCGCCCACCAGGAACAGTAATATTAAAACGTTCCCCGACAGCCCTGGCACAGCTAGATACTCCTATTAGGCCGCGGTGCGGCTCTATAACTGGTCATGGTGGCCACCATTTAGACAGAGAGAAGGGGGCCGGTTGGCATAACCGACCCCGACACAACTACGGTACTGATTGGGCCTGCAAGTAAGCCACTTGCTATTTTACATGGACAGTTGGCTGATGATTTCGACTAGCGGCAGGAACATTGATATTACTATAAAACCAACTACGACCCCTAGTGCCACAATCAGCACCGGCTCCAGGGCTGCGGCCAGGCTCTCGAGGGCGGCGTCTACTTCGCTCTCGTAGAACTCGGCTACCTTCTCCAGCATAGTGTCGAGCTGACCCGTTTCCTCCCCAATAGCAATCATCTGCACCACCATCGGGGGGAATTGGCGGGAGGCGGCTAGGGGATCACCAATGGTATCGCCTTCGCGGATACTAGCCCGAGCGGCCAGAACCGCGTCCGAGATGAGGTCATTATCTATGGTCCCTGCTGTCGTCTCCATAGCCTGGAGGATGGGTACGCCACTGCCCAGCAAAGTAGATAGGGTGCGCGCGAAGCGGGCCACCGCGACTTTGTGACTGAGGCTGCCAAATACGGGTACCTTCAGTTTTATGATGTCCAGGTAGCGTTTGCCCGTTTTGGTGGCCTTGATGCGGTTGAAGACAATGACCAGGCCAACTATGATGATTATCATCAACCACCAGCGGTGGATGGTGAAGTCGCTAAACTTCATCAGCATCAGGGTAGGTAGGGGGAATTGATCTTCCTCTAAGCCCAGGCCGGCGAACAGGTCGATGAACTTGGGCAAGATATAGGTAGTCAGCAGCAAGACGATGCCGCCAGCAAATATCATTACCAAGACCGGATAAGTCATGGCTGCCTTGATTTTGCGGCGCAGCTCCATATCTTTTTCGATGAATGTAGCTAGCCGCTCCATGGTCTCGTCCAGCACCCCCCCGACTTCTCCGGCCCGGGTCAGACCGGTGGCCAGGTTGCTGAAGGTCTTGGGATACTTGGTCATAGCGCGACTGAGGCTGGCCCCACCCTCAACTTCGCTCTCAATGTCGCGGATAATTTCCCTGAGGCGAAAGCTGGAGCTCTGCTGCTCCAAGACGTCCAGGGAGCGTATCAACGAGACGCCCGCATTAATCATCGTGGCGAACTGCCGGAAGAAGATAGACAGGTCGCGCAACTTCACCCGACCTTGGAAGAGGCTGATTCCCCCCATGCCCTTTTTCTTGGCTTGGGTGACGGTCTTCTGCTCGGTTACCTGACTTACGTACAGGCCCTTCTCCCGTAGTTGCTGCAGCAAGGCATCTTTACTCGCCGCCTCGACGCTTTCGGATATTTCTCGGCCCGTTTTGTCCCGCGCGACATAGGCATAAGTAGTCATCCTATCCTCGCTTCCTAGCTGAGGCTACCCGCAGTAAGATAATCGCCAATGGCAGTCTACATTATTATACCCAATGGCTAGCCCAAATTATTCCTATTATCACCACTAATCAGTAGTTCCGGAGATAAGTTTATCTAACTCGTCAGGATTGTGGGATCTCTTCATCGCCGTCTCGTAGGATATCAGACTCTGGGTGTACAAATCCCGCAGGGCCTGATCCATTGACTGCATCCCCTCGTCGGCGCTAGTCTGGATAATTGAGTGCATCTGAAAGGCTTTGTTTTCGCGGATAAGGTTGCGGATCGCCGGGGTGGCCACCATCACCTCTACTACCGCTAGCCGCCCAGGCTGGCCGGCCCGCGGCAACAGTTGCTGGGAGAGGATTGCTTCCAGATTATTGGCCAGCATAACCCGAATCTGTTCCTGCTGTGCTGGGGGGAAGACATCAATGATGCGGTCCACTGATTCGGGCGCATTGTTGGTGTGGAGGGTAGCCAGGACTAAGTGGCCGGTCTCGGCACAGGTGATGGCCAACTGAATGGTCTCCAGGTCGCGCATCTCACCGACCAGCAAGATATCCGGGTCTTCCCGTAGGGCGGAGCGTAAGGCGTTAGCGAAGCTATGAGTATCATAGCCTATTTCCCGCTGGTTAATGATGCATTTGCGATGGGTGTGCAAATACTCAATCGGATCTTCGATAGTTATGATATGTTCGGAGCGCTCGTTATTGATCTGGTTAATAATTGCTGCTTGCGTAGTAGACTTGCCCGAGCCAGTCGGACCAGTAATCAGTACCAACCCCCGGGGGCGCCGGGCCAAATCCTGTATCACCGACGGCAGACCTAACTCCTCAAGGGTAGGGATCTGAGTGGGAATTAATCGGAAGGCGGCGGCCAGGTCACCGCGGTCGCGAAATATATTGACCCGGAAGCGGGCAATCTCGCGCATCGCATACGAGCAATCCAATTCTAAGTTGGTCTCAAAGCGTTGGATCTGGTCATCGGAGAGAATATCGTAAATCATGCGGTGCATAATCGAGGGCGTCAGCGGCTCATAGCGGGTCTGCTTGAGTTCCCCGTCTATTCTGAGGATAGGCGGCAGCCCCACCGCCAGGTGCAAGTCAGAGCTGTCATTTTCCACTACTAGCTCGAGCAGCTCTTCTAAGTGAACGTTTTCGACCGACTTGCGTGTAGTCTGCTTGGCAGCCGGCGACCGGCCTTTAGTGGCCTCCGCTGCCGGCGGGCTGCTCCCAACTTCCTGTTCTTGTTGCGCCATCGGTATTAATCTCCCCCAAGCCTATGATAAGTGCCTACTACCAAGCCCCGGCAGTAAACACCACTCGGGTCAGCTCCTCAATCGTGGTGACACCCCGCATAACTTTCTTAAACCCATCTTCACGCAGCGTGACCATGCCGGCGGCAATGGCCGCCTCGCGAATCTGCCCCGCCGAGGCCCGTTTAACGATTAGCTCGGCCAGGTCCTGGTTCATCACCATTAACTCAAAGATGCCTATCCGCCTCCGATAGCCGGTGTGCCGGCAAGCATCGCAGCCCCGACCATGATAGAATACTACATCCTTATTCTCTGGGGCATCGGGGTCGAACCCGAAGCCCAACAATTGGTCCCTGCGGGGCGTGTAAGGTTCCTTGCAATTGCTGCATACTTTGCGGGCTAACCTTTGCGAGAGTGAAGCGATAATCGAAGAGGAGATGAGGAACGGTTCCACTCCCATGTCCACCAGTCGGGTGACGGTAGAAGGAGCGTCATTGGTATGCAGAGTACTAAACACCAAGTGGCCGGTCAAGGCGGCTTGGATAGCGATCTCCGAGGTCTCCAGGTCGCGGATTTCCCCGATCAGCATAATATCAGGGTCCTGGCGCATGAAGTATTTGAGGGCGATAGCGAAGGTCAGCCCGGCTTTGCGGTTGACGTGGACCTGGCTGATGCCGTCCAGTTGATACTCAACCGGGTCTTCAATGGTAATGATATTGGTCTCGACCGACAGGACGTGGTTGAGGATATTGTATTGCGTAGTTGTCTTACCACTGCCGGTCGGCCCGGTGGATAGAATCATGCCGTTAGGCTGGCGGATAAGTGTCTCTACCTGGGTCAAGGTTTCCTCTTCGAAACCCAGCTCATCCAGACCTATTTGGATGGAAGTCTTATCCAGAATCCGCATGACGGCCTTCTCCCCCAGGGTGGTGGGAATGACCGAACAGCGCAGGTCGTAGTCCTTATCGCCGTGGCGGACGTGAATGCGACCATCCTGGGGCACCCGGCGCTCGGCGATATTCATATCGGACATAAT
>JAUWJN010000060.1 GCA_030607655.1 bacterium | reverse complement strand
CTTTATGATAGCACAAGGCAGTCCCTGGTGCCAACTGGGGACTGCCCTACTATCTGTTAGCGGTGAGCGGTACGGCCCACATAGATTAGAACTTATTACTACTTACTATCACTTGTCCGGTAGCCGGATTGAACCGGATAGTGACATCCAGGCTGTCCGCGAGGAACTGCAGCGGAACCATCGTCCGCCCTTGCTTGATATAGGGGGCCAACACCAGCGTCTCAGTTTGGTCATTGACTTGCACCTGCGGATTGCCAATTTGCAAGTGTATATCCACGTGCTCATTAACTGCGTGGACCTTCTTTTCCACGTGGAACCAGTACAATACCCCGTCAGTGTGTTCGAAGATTTCTCGCAGCGGGGCTATCGAGATGCCTTCTTTAGCCTCAGGAGCCGCCCGCAGGTCAAGCATCTTCCCATCAAAGACAATCTTTATATCCTTGACCGCGGCTACCGCCGCCGGGGTGGCCGGCACCGCCGGTGGCGTTGTTACTCGCTTATCATCAGGCCGGGTAGGCAGTTGGGAACGCGGCACCATAACAACTTTATACTCCGTCGGCGCTAGCGATGTCGGCGCCAGCTGAGTGCTCGCTTCTCTGAAAACGACGGGCCAAGCGGCCGAGGTGGCCGGGGGTACAGTAGCACGGGCCGCTCCACTGGTAGCGAGGCTAGTGGCAGCCGGCCGGGCGGCTAAGCGTACCATTCCCTTCATTGCCATTGGCGATGTCGGGGCTGATTGGGTAATTCCTTCTCTCACAACTGAGAAGGGCCACGCCGCCGAGGTGGCCGGGGGTACAGTAGTACGGGCCGCTCCACTGGCAGCGAGGCTAGTGGCAGCCGGCCGAGCGGCTAAGGTAGTCATTCCCTCTCTCACCGCTGCCCGGGCATAAGGCTCAGTTGCGATCGTGGCCGGCAGCAGTATCCTTTGCAAGCTGGGGATAGTTTCAGGGCGTACGGTGGCAATCATCTCAGCAGGCCGAGTAGTATGGCGGATAGCACTAGTCGTATCCGAGAGCTGCGGCGGAGGGACTGCGGCGAGCAGTAATTCGGCCCGCAGCGGCCTACCCACCATCTCCGTAGTCGGGAGCGGCTGGGGTACTTGGTCCACAGTGGGACCTTCCAGCAGTCGCTGAAGCCCAACAACATCGGTAGAGAGGGGTGGCGCCGCAGGCACAGCGACCGGTCTGACCCGGGGCGGCCTACTGGTGTGAGCGGGTGGCAGCGCACCCACGGTGCGGCTCGGCGGCACCGCCGCTATCATAATATCGCGCCCGCCAGTACTTACTGCCGCGGGTGGTCCCTTGGCCACCTCAGGCAAGGGTACTGCCGCGACCTCAGGCGGTTCCTGCGGCCCAGCAACTGCTTCGGTAGGTTGCCCAAACTGTTGCTGCTCAGTTTCGCCCTCGCCGAGCGATGTCGGGGGCGGTACGGGCGTACTCACTGTCGGGGGCTGGATCGGAGCCGCTTGGGCGGACAGTATGTCTTCCTCGGGGGCAGTGGTCATAGCTCGATTTTCTACGATTACTGTTACCTCAGCGGAGGCGGCCTCATTTTCGGTCGCGTCCCAGGCCTTGGCCTGAATTACGTGCGGCCCGTCGGCCACCTTGGTGGTATCCCACCGGGTAGTATAAGGTGGGGCATGCATTATCAGCGTGTGGAAGACGCCATCCACATAGAAGAATACTGTGGTAACGCCGACGTTGTCAGTAGCATTAGCCTTAAGCTCTATGGGGCCGGACAGCTTCGCCCCCTGAGCGGGATAGTAAATACTGATAACCGGGGGGATTCGGTCAGGAGCCTCTCTGGTGATTTGTTTGACTTCTACCACAATTGAGGCGCTGCCTTCTTTGCCCTCAGCATCAATGGCCTTGGCTTTAATGGTGTGGGTGGTGGCCGCCGCGAAGGTAAAATCCCACGAGAAGTTCTGCTTGCCCTCCAGCTTGGGCACCGGAAGCAGCCAATGACGCGCAAGTTGGCTGTCCACGTATAACTGGACTGCGACAATGGGCTGGTCGCTATCGCTACGGTAAGCTACCTGAACTACAGTCTGCCCATAGACTACGGCGCCGTCCTGGGGACTAGTTATCGCTACCAGAGGCACACCCAGCGCTAGGGATGGAGCCAGAGAGAAGGTGACAAAACTTAGTAGACCGATAAATACTAGTAACGACCAGCAAGTAGAGCGGAGTGTTGACATTACTATTTCCTCCCTCTAGACTAATTGCGACGTTGTTGTTCAACCACTATCCTACGTCACCCAGCTTCAGCAAGTGCACCCCCGGTCACCGATGATATCTGGGCGCACGAGGCCTGGGCTGCCTACCTGCTAAGTTCTGCTACCAAATACGCAGTAACAGTGGAGATATTGTAGCAGAACCTTTGTCTAAAGTCAAGCCTCTTGAGTCTCTCCTGCCCAAAAGAGCCGCGAATTTGCTTTAGGCAGCCCGACTGACGCTAGAAAGGATACCCCAGAAGATTATTAGCAGCGGCCGCAAATGGCCACTAGCATATTGACAGGAAACGGCCAATATTATAAAATCTATTTTGTACAACAATAGGGAGAAAAAGGCGGGCAAACCTAAACCATAATTGTGGTGTCTGGAGGGGAGAAGGCCCATGGTTCCGACTTCTGGCCAACAGCCTGAGGATAACGACACTACCCAGATTGAGCCGGTAGAATCCTCGGATACCGAGAAGCTGTTGCATCAGGCCACTAACCTGCTAGGTGAGGGACACGTCCAACAGGCCATTGACTTGTGTCAACAGGCTATCCGGCACAACCCCGAGGCCGTCGATGTGTATGTACTGCTAGGGATGGCCGAAGAGGAGCACGGCAACCTGCACCTAGCCATTGAAGCCTACCAGCAGGCGCTGTCCATCGAGCCGGAACGCACCAGCGAGCGAGAAAGGATTGCCCTATTGGAAGAGCGCCTGGCCGAAGAAGCCAGTGTTACGGAATTTAATCAGCAGCGATTCCAGCGGATGGCGCGGTGGGCCCCAACTGTCCTGGGCGTTTCCGTGGCGCTCTTAATCTTAGTGGCGACAACGGCGGGGATAATCCGAGTGCGCCAGGGGCGAGAGGTAGCGCGACAGCAGCAAGCCTACCAGGCAGCCATGCAGCAGGGACAGAATCTGGTAGCGGCAGGCCGCTATAATGAGGCAATCAGCGCTTTTCGCCAGGCCCAGCAGATCCGGCCGGATGCAGCCGAAGCCCGCCAGTGGTGGCAGCAGGCCTACACCTTGGCCCAGCGGGACGCAACCTACAAGGACTATATGCAGCGCAGTGGGGCGGGGAAAGTGTCATTAAAGCCAGCGCCTAATCCCTTCGCGGCGGTGCCTATTGGGCCAAAATCAGCCGAGCCGCAGGCTACTTCGGGAGCTACTGGGGCTTCGACGCCTCCCCCAACCTTGCCCGGTAGTCCTCAGTGGGATGTGCCCGCGCCAACTATCCCGGAGGGCACCGGGCCGCTGGTAGCGCCGCCAGAGTTCTTACCGGGCGAAGTGGCTGTTAGTGAGCCGCCGCCCCCGGCGCCGGCAGTTTCTAGCGAGGTAAGTCCCCAGAAGTACAAGAGCCAGATCACCATTGAGGTCCAGCCGCCCCGAAAAGCTACTGGTGGTTCTTCGGGAGACGAACTGCGCGCCGCCGCCGACCAGCTACGCTACGAGGGTCGCCACGCGGAAGCCGTAAAGAAATACCACCAGGCCCAGGACCAGTATCAGCGCGAGGCTCAACAAGATCCTATAACAACGTCGGCCAAGCAGAGTGCCATTGAATCATGCGAACAGGCTATAAAAATAATCGAGTAGGCCGCAGGTACTGGCTTGTAGTAGTTTTGTCCCTTCTGGTAGCAAGCGGGACGGCGGGAGTCGCCGGTGAGGGCGCCGAGGACGCAATTGCCCCGGCACCGGGCAGTGCCGACCTGCTGGTCGGTGTCCGCACCGCTATTCAGCGCGGGGACTGGGAGCGGGCCTTAGAGTTGGCTAATGAAGCGCTGCACAGCGGCGCAACCAAAGTACCGGTTCTGCTACTGCAGGCCCAGATATATGCGGGGGTGGGCAATGTGGAGAAGCAGCGCCAGGCCTTGCAGTTAGCGGTAGCTCTGGATAACAGTCTGTGTGAGCCGCGATTAGTACTGGCCCGGCTGGAGGAGAATCGCGGCCTGTGGCAGAGAGCGGGGGAGCTATATCAGCAGGCTATTGACGCTGATGCGAACTGCCGGGCCGCTTATCTACGCTTAGCCGCGCTTTATGAGAACAACGCCCAGCCGCACCAGGCCCTGAAAGTGTTACAACAGGCCGTTAATAACAACCCCAATGACACCTTCCTACTGACAGCATTGGCCGATATGTACAAGCGTCGCCATCTGCTCGCGCAGGGCGAGGCGGTCTACGCGCAAATAATCAAAGTGGGGGATGATGCGGTTAAGGCGGCGGCCTACGGAGGGCTGGGCGAGATATATATGCAAGTAGAGCAATATGCTGATGCTTTTGAGTGTTACGTAAAGGCGGCCCAGTTGCAGGACGAGCCAACGTCAGTTCATACTGCCGGGTCTGAGCAGATCTTTGGCGCGGCTGATAAGGCGGTCGCTGATGCTCTTGAGCAAGCCTGGAAGTCCTTCACGGCTCATGTGCAGGGTGGGCCGGTGGCTCGCGAAGAGGCGTATGTGGCAGTGCGGGCTGCCGCCGAGCAGATATATCAGATAAAGCAGTTTGCGGCGCAGATCAAAGTACCCCCAGCTCTTCAGCCAATTCATAACCAGCGCCAGTTGTTTTATTCGGTGGCCTATGAGGCAGCGTTTACGGCCCAGGTATACCTGGACACTGGTAATAAACGACTACGGGATGCCGCCGGCCAGCGGCGTTACCAGGCGGACCGGGAACGCAAAGTTCTGGCGACTCTAAGCTCACCATAAGGGGAGAAGACTATCGCGGGAATGCCGTTAAATCCTTTACAAGTCGCCGCCAAGCTGTTATTGTTGGCAGCCGGCATATTAGCGATATTAGGATTGATATTCTGGGCAGTTAGTAGATTAGGCAGTGGGGGCCGGCTGCTACCGGGCGATATAGTCATCCAGCGACCCGGCTTTGCGTTTTACTTCCCGCTGGCCACCTGCCTACTAGTCAGTGTTATACTTAGTGCGATATTGATAATTGTAGGATTGCTGCGGAGGTAAGTTGAGGCAATTGTGCGCTACGCAATCCCTTAAGCAGAGGAGGGCGGAGGCCCTATGCTAATGCACGAGTGGCTGAAACATCGCGGGCAGCAGGTGGAAAAAGCAGAACGAAAGCCACCCGCCGAAGAGCAAGAGGAAGAATTGGCCCCCGCGGCAGATGAACTACCGGCACCGCTAGCCGAGGCCGGCGCGGCAGAGGAAGGCGATGAGCCCTACGCCGACGCGCAACGCATTGCCTCTGAGGTTAGTAAGCGAGCTGCTGAGGCGCAGTCTAGCCGCCTGCAGGCCCTGATAGCGCGGCAGCAGCGATTGCCGCTGGAAGTGGCCTTGGCCAAGTCCGCCCCGCCGCAGGACAGGGGCCCGGCCAAAGAAAGCCGCGAGCAGTTAATAGAGCGATTGTTGGATCCTACCTTGACCCTTAGTGAGACCGCTGCTCTGCTGGGTGTCTGTCCCACGACCGTGCGGCGCTATACCAAGCGCGGGGTACTCAACTGTTTTCGAACTCCCGGCAACCAGCGGCGCTTCAAACTTTCCGACGTGCTGAATTTTATGGAGCAACAGCGAGAGTAAGAGTCAGGCGCAGTCCTGGGGGAATCAGATGGCATTTCGCGTGATAGTCTTTGGCTCTAAAGACACGGTCCGCAGCCTACAGGCGGCGGGCATGACCGGCGGGGCACTGCAGTTCATAGCCGCCGGCCCCTCTGCCCAGGGGCTTCAGGCTCTGCAGTCTGAGCAGCTCAATGCTGTCGTTCTGCACTTACCTACTGCCGAGACTTCGCCGCAACAATTATGTGAGCAGATACGCGCCGTCAGTAGTCTACCCCTGGTGGTGATGGCCGACGAACCTGATGCGGATACGGTGGTCCAGGTGCTGAAGTGGGGAGCCGATGAGTGTCTGAGTTCCTCATTGTCCGCTCGGGAGATTGTTACTCATGTGCGTGCCCAGATCCGCCGCGCCATCCAGTACGTGCCCTTGACCGAGCCGCCCGAACAACTTCAAGTCGGGCTTCTGGCTATTGATGTACCCAGCCATCAAGCTACGCTTCAAGACAAACCGCTAAAACTGACGCCCCGGGAGTTTGACCTGTTGGCATATTTGGCTCGCCATACGGGACGAGTAGTGCGTCGGGAAGAAATCATCGCCGAGGTCTGGAGGGAGCAGCTAAGCCCCAGTAGTCGTAGCCTGGATGTGCATATCGGCCGACTGCGGGGCAAGATTGAACCTGACCCTCGTAATCCACAGTTGCTGATCACGGTCCCGGGCGTCGGTTACCGCCTGGTGGCCCCGTGAGTTGCGTCTACATCCCACGTTTGAGTAATGCCCTTTTAAGCTCCCATCGGCTTGATTGCCACGGGATGGATGTAGTATGAGAATAGTTTCCGTTGAACCCTTTGTCCTTCAGTTTTCCCCGACGCCTACCGCAGCCGACCTAGGTAGTGCTGCGGGGGGCCCCTGTTATTTGCTGGGTTTGCAAACTGACGAGGGACAGCGTAGTTTGGGCGAGGCTTATCTGCCCTCTGAACGACATCTGGCCGATGCCGTTGAATTATTTGCGCCGGTGTTGGCGGGAGCCGACCCCCGGGACCGGGGGGTGCTATGGGAGCGACTGGTCGCAGTGCTTAGCGAGACTAAGGTGCCTCTGGATGAGTATATGGGGGCGCTGAGTGCCGCTGATTTGGCATTGTGGGACCTGGCCGGCCAGGCATGCGGCTTGCCGGTGTTTCGGCTGTTAGGGGGGGCGCAATTTTCCCCGCTAGACACTTATTTATTGCCGCCTGAAAACTTGGCAACGCCCGCCGACCTGTTACAGTGGGCCACGGAGCTGCCTGCCCAGAGCGCCGGGGGCATTGGCATCGAAGTAAGCTCCGCCGCCTCAGAGAACCTGGACCTGGTGCGTAAGATTCGCCAGCAGATTGGGTCTCAACGGCGCCTCATTGTCAGGTTCACGGAAGGCTGCCCCGATATGGACAGTGCTCGGCGCGCCGCCGAGACATTGGCCAAGGCTGAGGTATTCTGGGCTGAGAACTTGTTGCCCTCTGGCCGCTGGGCAGAATACGCGCAACTGCGTCAGACCTTAGACTTGCCCTTGGCCGCTGGTGCGGATTTGTGGGGTATCAAGCAGTTCCACGAGCTGACTCAATCTGAGGCCGTAGACATCGTAGTGGTGGACCTGCGAATATGCGGCGGGATTACGGCCGCCGTTAAGATAGCCGACCTGGCCCGCCTGGGGGGGATGCGAGTGGTCTTTCAAGGCGGTCGGTGTCCTCTGACCATTCTGGCTGCTGCCCACCTGTCCGCTGCGGTTGCCATATCGTTGCCGGTAGCCCTGCCGGTTAGCTTTACTACTGCCCCGAGCGACTTTTTTGCCTTCGCCGGGCAACTTGAGAACGGCTTTTTGCGATTGCCGGACCAGCCCGGATTTGGTGGACAGTTGGGAAGGAGATATTTGTATGCCCCGGATTAGCTTGCGTCCCTTGGAACCCTTTGAGAAATACTATGAAAGTCACCAACCCGCGCTGACCTTCCGCGCGCAGACCGTGGCTGATTGGCAACTCTGGCACGACCAGTTGCGGGCCAAAGTCATCGAGCTTTTGGGCGGATTCCCCGACCAGCGCTGCGATCTGCAGCCGCAGATAGTGGAGGTGGTCGAGAAGGAAGGTTATCGTCAGGAGCAAGTAGTACTGCAATCCCAGCCGGATGTCAGTATGCCTGTCTACGTGCTCATACCCCAGGAGGTGGAACTACCCCGCCCGCTAGTAGTCGCCTCCCACGGGCATGGCGGTGGGGTGAAAGAGATACTCAATGAACCGATGAATTCCCAAGCAGCCCAGCACATCCAGCAGTGTAATTATGACTACGCCGTGCAGGCGGTCAAGCGAGGTTATGTAGTAATTGCCCCTGAGCAGCTCGGCTGGGGCGAGCGCCGCGAGGAGGAAGATGTCCAGGACAACTGGGGCAAGAGTAGTTGCCGCAAGCTGTCGTTCTGGGCGATGATGCTAGGTAAGAGTGCCGTTGGGATGCGAGTGTGGGATATTATGCGCTGTCTGGACTATATGGAAACCCGCCCCGAGGTTGACAGCTCGCGAGTGGCGATGATTGGTCTGTCCGGCGGTGGTACTGTTACCACCTTTGCCTCAGCGCTGGAAGACCGGATTAAAGTGGCGGTCATCAGTTGGTATTTCTGTGCCTGGCGAGACTCAATCTTGCCCGTGCTGCACTGCGAGTGTAACTATGTGCCCGGAATCTTGCAGTATGCTGAATGCTACGACGTAGCCAGTCTGATTGCGCCGCGCCCGTTGCTGATAGAAGCCGGCACCAAAGACAACATCTTCCCGCTCGCCGGAGTGAAGAATGCCTTTGCCCACGCCGAACGTGTCTGGGAGCTACTAGGGGTGAGAGAACGGCTGGATATTGACATCTTTGCGGGTGAACATCAGTGGAGTGGCGCGAAGGCCTGGGACTTCCTGGCTCAATGGTTATGAGTGGCTATAATAGAGTTACCTCAAAAAGAGGCCGAAATAGAGAATTAGTTGTATTGACAAGTGCACAAATAGTCGTTAGTATCTAGTAATAGTAAGGGTCATAAGATTCCCCACATCTCTCGCAGGAGGCGATTGCAATGCGACGTATCTTTCCAGTTGGTATTCTCGTGATGATTGGCGTGCTTGGCCTGTGTTCTCAGTTATGGGCTGGTGTCGCAATGGGAGTCCTAGCCGGCCCGCTGCCTTCGGGCCCCGGTGATCCGTTGCCCTCCCTGGCTATACTGGATATGACCAGGCGATGGTGCGATTTGTCGGTGGAGGCCAGCACCGGCATCGCCAAGTCCACCCTCAACCAAACGTTCATTGTGACCAATGCTCCCGACCCTAATATGCCGCTTACGTTGCTGCTAATTATCCCCAAGCCGGGGGGCCAGGAATACACGAAGCCCTGGGACTTTCAACTGACAATCGGCAGCCGCATACTTCATGCCAATCCGACTCCGTGCAAACCCGAGCAACTCCGGACCCTCATAGCCCTCCTGGGGCCGCCGGCTGATAAGGCCCTATCGGGGCCCCCTCTGTTAGCCGCGATACCGCTAGTAGGGATACCGAGCGAGTCCTTAGCGGCGGGCAGCAAAATCATCCTCAAGGCCTCCTTCATACACAAAGGACTGATGAAATCGGACACTTGTCTGTTCACCATTCCCACCCGCGTTCACATGCTGCAGGAGGGCATCGTCAAGAGCCTCAAGTACGAGATCAATATCAAGGGCGGCGGCGAGCCGCAGGCCGCGTGGTTAGGCACCCGGGCCCCCGGGTTCGGGGACCGCGTTCATGGCGGATTGGGCGGCCGCGCCGCCTGGCAAAGTACCCGCGCCCAGGTCATCCAGGTGCCGGGCGGATGGAAGGTTTCTATACAGCTTTCTGACGTCAAACCGCGGGAGCAGCTCACAGCCGATTTCGCAGTACTGATTCCCGATATTGTAAGGTAGCCGGGACACCGTTAAGCAGCAAGGGACCGGATTGACCGGCATGGTCTTCGGCGAGGGAGCTGAGTGGTGCCGGCCTCTACGGGTGCGCCTACACCGTCACTACCACAGGTGAATTCAGGACTAAATAGATGCAAGCGAGCAATATGACTCCACTGGCAGCGTCGGTCAAGACGGCCCAGGAAACACTACGGACAATCATAGACCGGGTGTGCGGTGCCTGTGGCAACAAATGCTGCCACCAGGGCACGATGATGGGCAGCCAGGACCTGCGGCGGCTGGAGAAAGGCTTGCTGCTGGAGGAGGGCCGCGAGCAGATTCTGCGTGACGGATTGCGCCGGCGGGCCGCCGAGTTGCAGGTTGACTTGCAGACAATTGAAAACGTTGTGGAATTGATACAAGTAGCCCTGTCTGCCGAACGCGAGGCCGAACTACAGGTCCTGGATGAACGGCTGGAAGAGTGGCGAGATTTTTGCGACTTCCTGGACAGCGACTTTGAGGCAACCCACAAAAACCTGCTGTACTTGCTGCACTTTTCGGCTATACGCCATAAT
>JAUWJN010000119.1 GCA_030607655.1 bacterium | reverse complement strand
GGTCGGCCCGCCGCCACCAAGTAGCCGCCCCCTTCTCCACCGCCTGGGCCCAGGTCAATCACATAGTCGGCGGTCGTTATTACGTCGAGATTGTGTTCAATTATCACGATGGTGTGGCCGGCCTCCACCAGTCGGTTGAGCACGTGCAGCAGCTTGATTATATCTGCTGGATGCAGCCCGGTAGTAGGCTCGTCCAGCAGGTACAAGGTGTGAGTCCGGCTGGGCTTTACCAGCTCCCGGGCGAGCTTCACCCGCTGGGCCTCGCCGCCCGACAGGGTGGGGGCGGCCTGGCCCAGCGGCAGATAGTCTAAGCCCACATCACACATAATCTGCAGCATCCGCCGCAGACGGGGGAAGTGTTCAAATAGCGCCAGAGCTTCGCCGGTGGTCAGCTCCAGGATATCAGCGATAGTTTTGTGCTGATATTTGACCTCCAGAGTTTCGGGCTTATATCGCCGCCCGCCGCACTCCTCACAGGTAACCCAGACCGCGGGTAGAAAGTGCATATCCACCCGCACCGCCCCCATCCCATGGCAGACCTCGCAGCGGCCACCTGGTTTATTGAAGCTAAACCAGCCCGGGGTATAGCCGCGCATGCGGGACTCGGGTAGCCGGGCATAGAACTGGCGAATCAAGTCAAATATACCTATGTAGGTGGCGGGATTGGAGCGCGGCGACTGGCCAATAGGAGCCTGGTCAATATTGATGACCTTCTGCAGATGCTCGACGCCGACAATATCACGATGATAGCCGGGACTGGTAGCCTTTCCGCCCAGTCGCCAGGCCAGCTCGGGATACAGTATGTCCTCAATCAGTGAGCTTTTCCCGGACCCCGAGGGCCCGGTGACGCAAACCAACGATTGTAGAGGAATCTCGACATCAATGTTTTTCAGGTTGTGGTGAGTAGCCCCCTGAACCTTCAGCCAGCCATTTCCCCTAGCCGGCAGTTCTCGCCGCGGCTGAGGAATAGGTACGGCCAGCCGCCCCGATAGGTACTGACCGGTGAGCGAGGTGCGCCGCCGCAGGGCGCGCGGCGTGCCGGTGGCTACTATCTCACCCCCCTGAGGTCCAGCGCCCGGCCCAAAGTCTACAATATAGTCAGCCGCGCGGAGGGTCTGCGGGTCATGCTCAACTACCACCAGGCTGTTACCTAGATCGCGCAGGGATTTCAGGGCGGTTAGCATCCGCTCATTATCCCGCGGATGGACACCATCCGTGGGTTCATCCAGCACGTACAGCACGCCGGTCAGGCCCGTGCCCAGTTGCTGGGCCAGCTTGACGCGCTGGGCCTCCCCGCCCGACAAGGTCGCCGCTGGCCGGTCCAGAGCCAGATACTCCAGCCCCACCTCCACCAGGAAGCGCAGCCGAGTTTGAATTTCCTGCGGTATCTCCGCGGCCCGCTGCTGCTCAGCCGCAGTGAATTTCAGATTCTGGAAGAATTCCAGACATTCTCGGAGGGGCAGACTACAGAGCTGCGGGAGGGTGTAGCCCCGGAATTCACTGACGGCGGGTTCGGGGCGCAGACGGCTGCCGTCGCAGGCCGCACAGGGCACCTGGGTCCAGGCGCGAGCAAACTTGCGCCGAAAATCCTCTCCCAGATGGGCGGCAGCTCTAATACCCGCCGCCAGACCAGAGAACCTGACCCGCATCTTGTCAATCTTGAACTCTTCGTCACTACCGAAAAATATCAGGTCACGCTGCTGCTCAGTCAGCTCCGAGAAGGGCTGATCCAGACGGAACCCCGCCTGCTCACTGACGGCAGTCAGCAACCTGCAAAGTAGGCTGCCTTCTACCAGCGGCCCCCACAGGCTCACGGCTCCCTCCGCCAGCGACTTGTGCTCATCAGGCACCAGTACCCGCAGGTCAACGCCGTCCTCTGTGCCCAGGCCCTCGCAGTACGGACACCAGCCATCCGGATGGTTAAAGGAGTAGTCGCGGGGCGTGAGCGGTTCGTAGGCGATACCACACTCCGGACAGGACAGCTCAGTAGCCAAGTTGACCTCGCCGGTTTGGTCAGTAGTTGGGACTGTGCGGGCGATGACCACCCGCCTCCCAGAGATGGCCAGGGCAGCCTCCACAGCCTCAGCAATGCGGGCCCGGCGCTTCTTGGCAGGTCGCAGCCGGTCCACTACTACCTCCACCTGGTGGCGCCGCCGTCGGTCAATGTGAAAATCCAACGGCAATCGGTGGACGTCGCCATCAACGCGGACGCGCGTCCAGCCCTGCTGGCCGAGGCGCTCTAATACCGGCTGGTATTCTTCGGCGGCTGATAGTCGCAGCGGGGCCAGGATAAGCACCTGCTGGCACCAGAAGTCGGTGATTATACGATCCACGATATCAGCAACTGATGCGGCCCCCAGGTCGTTACCACACTCCGGGCAGTGTTGGGTAGCCAGCCGCGCATAGAGCACCCGCAGGTAGTCATATACCTCAGTAATCGTGCCCACCGTCGAGCGCGGGGTCTGAACGGTATTGCGGGGGTCAATGGCGATGGCCGGGGAGAGCCCGGCCACCCGGTCAACCTTGGGCTTGGGCATCTCGGCGACGAACTGGCGGGCATAGGGGGACAGCGACTCCACAAAGCGGCGTTGGCCTTCGGCATATATGGTGTCCACTGCCAGCGAGGTCTTGCCCGAACCCGACACGCCTGAGAATACCGTCATCTGCCGCCGGGGGATCTGGGCGTCAATATCCTTAAGATTATGTTCGCGCGCGCCCCATACCACCATCGCCTCGGTCTTGGGCCGACTGCTGCGGCGCTGCGGCCCGGCCCGCTCAGGACGGTGTCCGTCGCCATTTAGAATCTGATGCAGCAGCCGCCCGGTGTGGGATGAAGAGCAGACAGCCACTTCTTCGGGAGTACCCGCCACTACTATCTCTCCCCCCTCGTCACCGCCTTCCGGGCCCAGGTCAATTATGTAGTCAGCGGCCTTAATAATATCGGGGTGATGCTCCACAATCACTACCGTATTGCCCTCGTCCACGAACCGATGCAGCACCTGGAGCAGATGCTTAACATCCTCAAAATGCAAACCCGTGGTCGGCTCATCAAGGATGTACACGCACCGGCCGGACCGTGGCCGAGACAGCTCCTTGGCCAGCTTCACGCGCTGGGCCTCGCCGCCGGAAAGAGTAGTGGCCGCCTGGCCCAGCTTGATATAGCCCAGTCCGACATCAAGCAGCGTCTGCAGTATGCGGCTTATCCTCGGGATGTTGGCAAAGTGCTCCCCGGCGCGGTTAACTTCCATCTGGAGCACCTCAGCAATATTCGCGCTCTTGTACTGGATGGCGAGTGTCTCCCGGTCGAACCTGTCACCCCCACATCGTTCACATTGCACCCATACATCAGCCAAAAAATCCGACTCCAGCTTGATGGCACCGTGCCCCTGGCACTCCGGGCAGCGACCCTCTTTGACATTGAAACTGAACCGGCCGGGCCTATAGCCCCGCGCCCGCGATTCAGGCAACTGGGCGTAAAGGCGGCGGATATGGTCAAATACACCGGTGTAGGTGGCTGCATTGCTGCGGGGAGTACGGCCGATAGGCGACTGGTCAATGAAAATGACCTTGTCCACTTCCTCCAGTCCCGACAGGCTATCGTAATCCCCCGGCTGAGTCTGAGCGCCTTGCAGCTCCCGGGCCAGAGCGGGGTAGAGAGTATCGGCAACCAGCGAACTCTTGCCTGAACCCGACACCCCGGTTACACAGATGAAGCGCCCCAGCGGGAAAGTTACGTCCAGGCTCTTGAGATTATTGTGCCGGGCACCGTGGAGAGTTAGCCTACTACCATTGCCCTGCCGGCGCTGGAGCGGCATAGGGATTTGCAACCGGCCCGCCAGATACCGTCCGGTCAGCGAGGCGGGATTGTTCTTGATTTCACTGGGCGGGCCCTGGGCGACAATCCGGCCACCTTCGGCTCCCGCACCGGGACCAAAGTCCACCACATAGTCGGCGGCGAGTATAGTCTGTTGATCGTGTTCCACCACGATGACAGTATTATCCAAATCGCGAAGCTGCTTCAAGGCCGCCAGCAGCCGCCCCTGGTCGCGGTGGTGCAGGCCGATGCTGGGTTCGTCCAACACGTATAGGCAGTCCACCAGGCCACTGCCCACCTGGCTGGCCAGGCGAATGCGCTGGGCCTCACCGCCGGCCAAAGTGGGGGCTGTTCTATCCAAAGTCAGGTAGTGCAGACCCACCTCCTCCAGGAAGGATAGCCGCCGACTAATCTCCTGGAGGGCGTCTTCGGCGATAATCTGCTCGGTATCGGTGAGTGGCAAATTATTGAAGAAATCGGCGGCTTCGCCAACCGTCATTGCAGTAATTTCGGCAATGGATTTTCCACCTACAGTAACGGCCAGGCTTTCTGGCCGCAGACGCTGGCCCTCGCAGTCAGGGCAGATTGCCTCGCGGATGACCTTCTCAAACTCGCGGCGCAGTACCCCGGAGACGGTGCGCTTGTAGCGGCGCATCAGCTTGGGAATGATGCCCTCCCAGAGGTCAGCATGGCGCCACTCCCAGCCGTGCCGCGGGTGGCGCCAGTAATACTCAATTAACTCGTCCCCCGCCCCGTACAACAGCACGCGGCGCTGCTTGGCGGTCACTTTCTGCCACGGAGTAGCCAAAGTGAAGCCGTAGTGGTTGGCGACCCCCTCGTACCAGTGCCGCCGACGGCTCTGGCGCATCGACCCCAGCAAGGGTATAGCGCCTTCGCCCAGCGACCTCTCGGGGTGCGCCACTAACAGATCTGGCTCCATGGTCTTGACAATACCCAAACCCTCACAGGTGGGGCACATACCCCGGGGGCTATTGAACGAAAACGACGTGTGCGTCGGCTCGGGAAAGCTCAGGCGGCAGTGGGTGCAAGTAAAGTTGCGGCTGAGCAGTACGTCATCGTGGCCCTCGCTGGCAATGACCACATTGCCCTCGGCCAAAAAGAATGCCAGGTCTACGGCTTCGCCGATCCGACTGCGAGGGTGGCTGCCGGCCGGCAGGCGATCTATGACCAGGTCTATGTCGTGGCGGCGATAGCGGTCCAGGTCGGGCGGGTCATCTAGCCTGATGAACTGTCCGTCTACCCGCGCATGGGCATAGCCCTGCTTGCGCAGCTCCGCGAACAAGTCTTTGAACTGACCCTTGCGGCCGCGGCGCAGCGGAGCCAATACTTGCACCGGCCCCGAGGCGGCGAGGGTCATAATACGCTCAATGATGCTCGGGCGACTTTGGGCGCCGACTTCCCGGCCGCAGTTGGGGCAATGGGGCAGGCCAATAGCAGCGAACAGCACGCGCAGATGGTCGTATATCTCAGTGATAGTGGCGACAGTGGAGCGGGGATTATGGCTACGCTTGGCCTGGTCAATAGCTACCGCTGGCGCCAGGCCCACGATGCTGTCTACCCGGGGCCGGGGGAGCTGCTGCAGAAACTGGCGGGCATAAGTAGACAGCGACTCAACATATAGTCGCTGGCCTTCGGCAAACAGCGTATCAAAGGCCAGGGAAGACTTGCCGGAGCCGCTGATGCCGGTGAATACGATGAGCCGATTTTTGGGCAAATCCAGGTCAATGCCGCGCAGATTATGCTCGGCAGCACCCCGGATAGCTATGGTATCGTCCGCCACGGCCCAGACCTCGGATAACAAACAATGATTGTGGGAAGGCTACACCAACTGCTCCCCCAATTTGGGTCATAGCTCTTCGATGGTAGCCTCTTGTACGCCCCCATGTCGGCGCAGGAATTGCTCCACTGCCTGGCGGGTGGGGAGGCTGGGTTGAGCGCCAACCACGGTAGTGGCCAGTGCCCCAGCGGCATTGGCAAAGGCCGCCGCCTCATTGAAGGTAGCGCCCTCGGCAACGCGCACGGCCAGAGCACCGGCGAAGGCATCACCCGCAGCGGTAGTGTCAACCGGATCCACCGGATAGCTATGTACCAAGCGGGCGCCGTCGGTGTCCACTAGCAAGCAGCCCTGACTGCCCAGGGTTATGATTATGACGGCTATGCCCTGGGCACCGAGTTGGGTTGCGGCCTGCACAGCGGAGGGAATGTCCGGAACCTCTACGCCGGTCAGACCAGCGGCTTCCGTCTCGTTGGGCACCATTATGTCGGCTCGCCGCCACAGTTGGGGCAGCTCATCGCCCAGCGGGCTAGGGTCCAGCAAAATCGGCACATTGCGGTCCACGGCAATTTGTATGCTGCGATCAACTGCCGCTGCCGGGACCCCCAGTTGCAACAAAAGCATATCGCTTCTGTCAATAGCTTCGCCGGCTTTCTCCACCTGTTGCTCGGTACACTCCAGGTTTGCTCCCAGGGCCGAGAGGATACTGTTCTGCCCATCGGGGGTGATAGTGATAAACGCCGCCCCGGTAGCAGCCTGCTCATCGCAGCGGATAAAGTCGGTGGCGATGCCCTCCCGCATAAATCCCTGGATCAGCGGCTGCCCGAAGACATCCGTCCCCACTCGCCCGATCAGGGTAACCTGCGCGCCCAGGCGGGCAGCGGCCACCGCCTGGTTAGCACCTTTACCCCCGGGGACCATGCGCAGGTTGCTAGCACGCAGCGTCTCGCCGGGCTTGGGGGGCCGCTGCGCTTCCATAACAAAGTCAATATTTATGTTCCCCAGCACCGCAATTCTGACGCTCATCCTGTTCTCCTGTTGTGGGAAGCCACCACTATCTTCGTTAAATATACGACATTTGCCCGCGGCAAGCAAGGGGGAACTGGACCGAAGGCACATTACATCCGGCCGAGCTGCGGCTACCTCTTATCTATTCAAAATACTCTTCGTCCTGGGTCTCTTCCAGTTTGGTATGCTGGCGCATCAAGGCACGGTTGTAAGCGGAGATGATGTTTTTACGGGTTATCAGCCCCAGCAGTCGGGTGTGATCTTCGCGAGCTACCACCGGAATGCGGCCTACGTCCCGCAGCCCGAGTTTACGCAGCCCGTCATTAAGACTCTCGTCAGGGAAGGCGATGACTAGGTTATGAGTAGCAATCTCGCAGACGGAGCTATCTAGTTGGTCGCGCCGGGCCCGGCGGACATCAGTGATGGTGACGATGCCATGCAGTTGATCCGACTCATCCACAATGGGAAAGCCGTGGTGTTTGGTAGTCTCAAACAGGTGGGCTGCTTCGCGGACGGTGGTGCTAGGGGTCACGTTAATGACCTGGGTAGTCATGGCCTGACCGATGGTGATTTCGTTCAGCAAGTTAGCATCCCGGCCCAGTTCCACATGCACGCCCCGGCGGACGAGTTTCAGATTATAAATAGAGAAACGGTAGATAGCTCTGGCGATAACTACTGAGACCCCACAAGCCAACAGC